>NZ_JAVRBR020000060.1:0-69283 GCF_034531165.2 Dendronalium sp. ChiSLP03b
GAATTAAGAGGTAAGTAGCTGGACAAAAATATTTACTGTCATTGCGAACAAAGTGAAGCAATCCCAAACCCTTGCGATTGCTTCGTTTCACTTCGTTGCACTCGCAATGACATTGTGTAATTAATTCTGTCCGATTACTTATACAGATTTGATCTTATGAGTTGATCTCAATCGTCATCATTTCTTCTTGATTTCTTCCAAGGGCCCCAGATTGCGAGAGTAATACCAGGACTTTGGATATTAACGAACAAAACTTTACCATCAGGTGAGAAGGTAGCGCCAGCAAATTCACCACTTTGGAGGGCATTACGTGCAAATTTATAGACTTCGCCACTGGGAGTAATACCGATCAAGAAATTGTCTCCATCTCCGTCCTCGCAGAGAATGAGATCGTCAAAAGGTGCCACAACTAAGTTATCGGGCATGTCGAGTTCATCTTTAGATTGAGACTCTACAAACAGTTCAATTGTCTCTTTACCGGGAGTGTAACGCCAAACTTGGCCGCCCCCCACAGGGCCGCCACTCGTAGCGCAAAAGTAAAATTCACTTTTGCCATTCTCCTTAGTGTAGTAAATGCCTTCCCCACGGATAAATTGAGCTGCACCTAATTTGTAACCTTCTACTCTGACAGTATCTCCAGTAGTTGGGTTTGGCTCAGTAATTGTCACCCAATCTACACGAAACTTCTGCCCCACATTAAATTTAATAGGATTATTCAAGGCATTTGAAGTGTTGACCCCAGGTCTATCTATAATCCTCAGAGCTTGAAGAATACCTCCTTCTGCTAACTTGCCAGGCACGTTCGGGATAAAACGGTAGAAGAGGCTATCTCCTCGATCTTCAGTTTGATAGACAATTCCAGTTTTGGGGTCTACAGCAACAGCTTCATGATTAAACCGTCCCATAGCAACTAGAGGCACTGGCTCTACAGGAGAGGTGTCGCTAGATGGAACCTCAAAGTTATAACCGTGTAACTTCGTGACTCCATTAGTTGCAGTTGGTATTGTTGTATCTTCTTCACAACTAATCCATGAATCCCAGGGAGTTGGGCCACCTGCACAGTTACGAATGGTTCCACTTAGAGAAGTGAAGTGTTTGATTAGCTGAGGCTCATCATCAAGATCGACAAGCAGAGTTGTAGTGCCACCTTTAGCAATGGGATCGTAAGGATTCGGCCCTTGTACTCGCGAACCAGTCAAACCAGTACCAAGTTCGTGATTGCGAACTAGGAGTACTGAATTCTTGCGATCGCGACCCTTAAGACCAGGATAATTTTTGGGAACAGGGAAAGCCGCCATGCCATCATGAGCGCCCGGTACTAGAGTGCCATCAGTCATAAGTTCGCCTGTGCGAGAGAAAGCGCGATACTTAAATCCCTCTGGTAAGTCTAGCAAGCCATTAGGATCTGGTAAAAGCGGGCCGTATCCTCTACCAAACACAGATTTACCATTAGCTTTCCTTGCATAAAGCGCTTCTAAAGGAGACACCATGAAAGTGCCAGCAGCACTTGCACCTGCTAATGCAAAGAATTTACGTCGCGATAAACTCATGAGGATGTTTTAGTTACTTGGAATGCTGAGGAAAAAATAGTTCGTTTTGATTAAGTTTTGGTAATGCTTTATTTAACTTAGAGTTAGTGAATTAAAGATAAATTTTTTAAAGTTTTTAAAAGAATGTAGATTTTATAGTGATAGTGCTTTGGTTCAGATAAGCCCATAGACTTTGCCTAGAGCTATATAAAAAAGCCTATAAACTTAGGTTTAGTAGTTTTGTCTTACTTTTTATAGCGATCGCTACTGTTATGCGATCGGTGTTTGAGGCTCCAATTTTATAGACACTTAAAAGGCAGCTTTTCGCAGACATCACTACATCATGAAAATATTTAAAATTCTTGTACGATAAGGATTAAAGTTAGTAGGAATTTTTTATTGCTTTGCCTATAAAGTACAAGCTCCTGCACAAGACTTCGGTTGACAGCTACTGCTGTTTCTGAACTTGGAGCAATTTTAGGACTTTTAATAGCTGGTTCTTTGAGTAGATTCCTAAAGAAAAAGCCAGCATCTACTTAAACAGTAAACCTGAAGAGTCGAAGCTAGCTTAACTTGTACTGTAATTGATCGCTATTTTAGCTCTAATGACCAAGCAATTTGAAGGGCTAGAACTCCCTAAAATTTGTAGGGGACGTATTTGCATTACGTTCCCTCTTATTTGATTAGATTAAATTTTTTCATTAAGTTTTAGTAAACTTGCTAAAAAGATACCGTGAATCTGCGTATGCCAGCAAAAATTTAAGTATGCGTAAGGATATCTTTTTACAAAGATGCAATAAAGAGAGTTTGATTGAAGACAATCAACTCCTAGATCCTAGTAGCAAAAAATAGTTAACAAATACGCAAAGGTATAAACAATCATGAAAACAATTTTGGCAACATTAGTTGCCTCCTCTACACTGACTGCTAGTGTAGCGATGATGGCAACACTTGACGCTATACCTGCTCAAGCATTTAAAATATTTATTGGCCCAGACTATGGCAGTACTGGGGATACAGGCGCTTCAGCGTTGTTAAATTTTGATTTTTCTCAATCTGGCGATCGCGTCCAGCTAGATCTAGGTATCGAGAATACAACTAACGGAACTAAAGGTCTAGGAGCAACAGCAGCTACTTTAATTGGAGTGGCATACGAGGGGCCAGAAATCGATCCTGATGATATAAGCCTAGCTAGTTACGACAAGTTATCCAGCAACTTTGGCAAACTGTGGAACATTGATGGCGAACCCCCTAATCTTGCTATTCCTGTTTTACAGGGTCTTGGTGTCTTTGATATTGCGTTTAGCCTAGAGCGCGAAAACTTTGATGTTGGCAGCGCCGATGGGGGTTTAAAAGCTGGCGAATCCACATCTGTTCGCTTTCTGTTAAACACTGACTACGCTGCTGATGATTTTTCAAATGTACTGGAAGCAGCAATTAGAAGCAATACTGTGGCGATCGCAGGTCGCTTCGAGCAAGTGAATGCTGGCGGGGGAAGTGATAATGTTCTGGGAGGCATTCCAGCAAACAACTCAGTACCTGAACCAACTACTATGGCAGCATCAATTTTAGCTCTCGGCGGACTTGGGTTCTTGAAGAAGAAATTTAAGCAGAAACAAGCTGTCTAGATTTTGATGACTGATGACTGTAGGGGTACAAGGCCTTGTGCCCCTACTTACAACTGATAGCTGTCAGTATTTCCTCTTCTGCCAAGCCGCTTGAAAGCAGTTGCTACAAAGGCGAGAGCCACTGCTTCACCTTCTGCCATCTTCACTTAACGTATAGCAACCCAACTGTAAATAGGTACACCTTGCCCACCTATAAAAATTGTTTTATGATAGGGCGGCTCTAAATATGGTGAACCTTATTGGGGCGGCTCTGGATGTGAAGTTGTGGTCTCCCAATAGCGTCTTTGCCAAAAAGCGGTTTACACAGTCATTACCACACAGTTTTGCAAAAATCGGCACGGATTGTAGGGGTCGTAACACATCATATTGAGAATTTCGTGTACTTTAGTTTTGATTTCACATCCTTTGTTTTAATTTTTATGTTAAATTTAAAATCTTTTTTATAATCAATACAGCAATCTTTGTATCTCCCAAAGGTTCTTATTTATCCTTAATAAGTGGTAATATTTTTTTAAGAATGCCGAGGATTCTTGTCATAGACGATGACCCAGCAATTTCAGAACTAGTTGCCGTCAACTTGGAAATGGCTGGCTACGATGTCAGCCAAGCTGAAGATGGTATCAAAGGTCAGGCTCTGGCACTCCAGCTACAACCAGACTTGATTATGCTTGACCTGATGTTACCGAGAGTTGATGGATTTACAGTTTGCCAACGCCTACGTCGGGATGAGCGCACAGCTGAGATTCCCGTGCTAATGTTGACGGCTTTAAGCCAAACTCAGGATAAGGTAGAAGGCTTCAATGCTGGTGCAGACGACTACCTCACCAAGCCCTTTGAAGTCGAAGAAATGCTAGCGCGGGTGCGCGCATTATTGCGGCGTACTGACCGCATTCCCCAAGCAGCGAAGCACAGTGAAATTCTTAACTATGGGCCGCTGACCCTCGTTCCCGAAAGGTTTGAGGCAATATGGTTCGGTGAGACTGTGAAACTGACTCACTTGGAATTTGAGCTACTTCACTGTTTGCTGCAACGCCACGGCCAGACCGTTTCCCCCAGCGAAATCCTCAGAGAAGTTTGGGGTTACGATCCAGATGATGACATTGAAACAATTCGAGTGCATATCCGCCACTTGAGAACCAAGCTAGAACCAGATCCCCGACACCCTCGCTATATCAAGACAGTGTATGGTGCAGGATACTGCCTAGAATTACCCAGCGTTCCTCCATCAGCTGAGGGGGTTTCAACATCAACAGTTGAGTGAAATCTCGCTAAATTCGTTGACTTGGTGCTAGAGTTCATAAGTCCGTATCGTCATGTGTCATGCTGAGCGAAATGTAGTGTAGCAAAAACATCAGGGTAGATTCTACCCTACTCTACGAAAAGCCGCCTCTGGATATTTATGAGAAGCTACACTCCGCTTGGCTGTTGAACCTGTAAGGATACCCTACTCTACGAGAAGATGCTGTTTGAGTGTCTACAGGAACGCCTAGAGAATGACGTGCATACCGCTACGAATGAATGCAAAACTGTACTAAGAGACGAATTGGCACTCTCGTTCAGAGAGTGCCAATAGAGGTTAATACTGAAGAAATTGTTTTCCAGTACCAACGGTATGTGAAACGATCGCCCCAACTGGTTGTTAACTTTTTTCTCTTGCATCAAAACTGAATGCAGTTCCTCTTGAAGGGTGCTACCAATATTTATTTCTAAAAATACTGGTTTTGAACCAAAAGGTAAGTCTTTTACAATGTATCGATGATTTTGATGTAATTTATCGCTTTTTGCGCCACACTGAGGACAAATTTGTGCAAATCTATAAATATTTAGGGCTTGCTGAAAAAGTCGTGAAAAAACAACAGAAGAATTAAGTAGGTAATCAGGCAGGAGTGAAGATAAGTTTTTGTTGTCTGCAATTAATCAAAACATTACTTTCGTTAATCAAAGAAGCGAAAAAAGATGTTATTTTGAAAAATTGACACAAAAATCGACAAAAAAGCCGTAATAACAGGGTAGAAAGATTCATAACTAAAAAAGTTAGGGCAATAGAAGTTAAAGACGTGTGAGGCAGTTTAGCCATGACTCTACCAAGGCTAAATCGTCTTTTACCTTGTCCGAATTTACCTTCAATAGAGTTACGAATCAGTTCATCATCAGCGGCTTGTTTCTTTTTTTCAGGACAGACATTTTTCGGTGGTCTACCCAGTGGTGAACCACTCATTCTAATTCCTCTTTTTTGACACCAAGTACGATTTTCCCTTGTCCGATAAATTTTATCAACATGAACAGACTCAGGATAATATCCGGTGTAATTTTTATAGGCTTCTACTTGTGATTTTAAGTCCCCTGATTCGTTAAAATTATCCCAACTAATATGCTCTAAAAATACATAGCCATCAAAGCAACTGACTGAAAACTTTGCCCCAAATTCTACCTCTGCTCTGGCTTTACCACGAACTATTGGACGAATATGTGGTTGACTTAAACTCACAATCCGGTCTTCTATACTGCGTTTTTTATTTTCATATAACCACAGTTGTTGACGATCAACTTCTGCCACTACTAGCAACATCTTATATTGCCTGTTACTCAGTTTTAATAGTGATGTGCCATCTAATATTAGTTGCTGAATGTGAGCTAGGTTTCTTTTGATATATTGCAGTTGCTTTTTGATAGCCTTTCTTCTTTCTTTAAAGTTTACTTTTCTTTTTTTGGCTACTGCTAAATAATCTTTTCTTGCTCTCTTTCGATAGGTTCTTGGTTTGTTGATATTTTTGACCAAGAGGGAGTTATAATAATGTATCTATAATTGTCTCTGTTTGCTTTCTGGCTTGATTTAATAATCCTAAATCTGGATAACTTATGTCTGCTGGCGCACAACTAGCATCTAATATTAATTGTCCTCTATTGGTCGATTCACTTTTTGAATCCTCGACCTCTGACTTTTTTGATTTTACTTCTACCTCCTCTTTACTCTCCAACACCTTCTTGACTATTTCTTGATTGATTTTGTTGACTAAGTTCATATCTATTCTTTCTCGAAAATGAACTAGCATTGAAGGGTCAAATGGCGGTTTATTACTGTAGGCTGACATTCCTATAAAGTATTGCAGATAAGGATTTTCCCTGATCTGCTCAACTGTTTCTCTATCACTTGTTCCTAGTTTCTCTTTGATTATTAATGCCCCCAACGCCATTCTAAATGTTTTCGCTGGTGCGCCTATTTCTTCTGTAAATCTGGCTGCGTATTCTGATTCAAATTCTGACCAAGGTATTATTTTCGCCAAGACCACCCAGCGGTTATCTGAGGCTAGTTTCCCCCCAAATGGTAGTTCAAAACTTTCTGGGGGTGTATCTTGTTTCTGCACTTTTCTATACATTTTAACGCATTTTAGTGCAAGGGTTTTTACTGATTTTACCTCTTATCCTTGACCTTTTTAACCTTTTCTCCCCCTCAATGCCTTGATTTATGTGGGTTTTTCGTTTATTCAGCAAGCCCTATTTATACTTTTAAAATCGCTAACTATACTAAATTTCTCTAATAGGTAAAGACTACAGAGGAGAAGAGGAGTAAATTAATCCCAAATTCATAATTTTGAATTTTGAATTATCTACTCACCGTCTCCTCCGGTACAATCACTTCGTCCGATTTTACTCCTGTTAGGGAGCTAAAGCATTACCACGAATTAGACTACCAAGAGTCTTGGCAGTAATCTTCAATTGAGTAATGGGGTTGGCGGGGACAACTGTCTTATACAGATAGCTATCAAATGTTAGCTTCTGGACATCAAGATCGGCGCACATCTCTACAAAGGCCTCGCGGGTAGCATCGGAACGATAGAACACACTCTGCAAAATGTCTAATACCTTGTAGGTGAGTCCGTATTTTTTATCCCAACGCTTCAGGTAAATCTTGAGGTCATCTTCTGTAGGAATGCGGCTACCACCGTTAGACATTTCCACAACAGTTTCGGCACACATTCGCCCAGACTTAGCAGCAAAGTAAATTCCTTCACCAGAAGATTTGGTAACATAGCCAGCAGCATCTCCTATCAAAGCTATGCGACCGACAACTCGGCGAGGACGGGGATGTTCGGGAATGGGGTGTGCTTCTACTTTAATGATTTTACCGCCTGCCAACTTTTGGGAAGCACGGGCGCGGATACCAGCTTGCAACTGTTTGATACTAGCTTTATGGACGTGCATTGTGCCAGTACCTACAGCCACGTGATCGTATTTGGGGAAAACCCAAGCGTAGAAGTCGGTGGAAACGTCATTGCCGACGTACATTTCGGCAAGGTCGTTGTAATACGCCATTTTGTCTTCGGGTAGACGAATTCGCTCTTGGAAAGCGATCGCATAATTATAATCCCCAGCATCCATTTCTTTGGCAATGCGGGAATTAGCCCCATCCGCCCCAATAATTAAATCCACTTTCAGGGTCTTAGTAATACCCTGTGCGCCACCTTCTGTGTGGTCAACGTAATGGATCGTATAAGGGTCGGTGTTGTTTGTCGGTATATCGAGTTTATGAACGGTGGCATTTATTAAAGTTGCGCCTAATTTTGCCGCGCGATCGCGCAAGAAGCCATCTAGCACTTCACGGCGGCACATTCCTATATATTCTTCTTTGTTTACCAGATTGATATCAACCTCACGATTGGAAGGCGAAATCATTTTCATCTTCCGTACCTGGCGGTCAATAATCTCTGGTGGCAAGTCAAACTCACTCACCATACACAGGGGAATCGCTCCCCCGCAGGGCTTAGCATTGTCTAGCTTGCGTTCAAACAGGTAGGTTTCAATCCCAGCTTTTGCCAGTGTTTCAGCGGCAGATGAACCAGCAGGGCCTGACCCAACAACAGCAACCCGTAGTGTCAAAGGTCTTCTCCCAATCTTGACATTTACCGAAAGCATCGTATCACGGTCTTTTGACTGATTTCGCGCTCTACCTTCAGGTTTTGAGTGAAATGCAATATTCCTTAATCTTTCGATACGATTGGGGGCTGGGTATTAGGGATTAGGTATTGAGTACTGGGTAATGGGTATTAGGTATTAAATAGTAGCTATTGGGAAGAATAAAGAATATTACTTAGTCCCCAGTCCCCAATCACCAGTCCCCATTCCCTAACCCCCTACATGGAAATTTCTTTACTCGACTCTATTACCAGACAAGTCAGCATCATTGCAATTAGGGGATATCAAAAACACATCTCTCCTCATAAAGGCTTTGCCTGCGCCCACCGAGTATTGTATGGTGGCGAATCTTGCTCACAGTACATCAAGCGCGCGATCGCACAGGAGGGGTTAATTGCTGCCGTGTCTAAGTCTCGCGTACGATTTCAAGCTTGTAAACAAGCTAACCAAGTCTTAATGTCAGAGGAGGATGATACAGAATCAACAGAGGAAGAGGCATCAAACCAGCAAAGACCCAAAAAAGTACCAGGGAAAGCTACTCAATCTTCATCTATCAGCAATAACAGTGGCGATAATACCTATTGTCCTGATTGTGCCGATTTTAGCTGCAATTGTATCGAGATAGTCAATGTAATTCCTGATTGTGGTTCTTTAGATTGTGGATCTACTGATTGTAATTTTCTAGATTGTGGTAGTGCTGATTGTAACTTCCTTGATTGCGGCAGTTGTGGTAATTAAATCTTTAAATTCAAAACTATTTCGTATATGGTATAAATAAAACACGGTAAACCTAGCAATAAGCCGTATTTAAAATTGCAGAGGTACAGCAGCAGTGGGTATTGTAGTCGATAATGTATCCAAGCAGTTCGGAAGTTTTAAAGCAGTAGATCGCGTGAGCCTGGAAATCAACAGCGGTTCACTGGTTGCATTGCTTGGCCCATCAGGCTCTGGTAAATCTACTCTGCTAAGATTAATAGCAGGTTTGGAGATGCCAGATAGCGGCAGAATCTTGCTCACAGGTAAGGATGCTACATATCAAAGCGTCCAAGAGCGGAATATTGGGTTTGTGTTTCAGCACTATGCCCTATTCAAGCATCTGACTGTGCGGCAGAATATTGCCTTTGGTCTAGAAATTCGCAAAGCACCAGCGAAGAAAATTAAGGGACGGGTTGAACAGTTGCTGGAATTGGTGCAATTAACTGGACTAGGCGATCGCTATCCATCACAACTTTCTGGCGGACAAAGACAACGGGTAGCCTTAGCAAGGTCACTAGCTGTAGAACCGGATGTCTTATTACTAGATGAACCGTTTGGGGCACTTGATGCGAAAGTTCGCAAAGACTTGCGAGCATGGTTACGCCGCCTCCATGATGAAGTTCATGTTACCACAGTTTTTGTCACCCACGACCAAGAAGAAGCAATGGAAGTCTCTGATGAAGTTGTGGTGATGAATAAAGGATGCGTAGAACAGGTGGGGACACCGGCAGAAATTTACGACAATCCGGCCACGGCATTTGTCATGAGCTTTATCGGCCCGGTGAATGTCTTGCCCAATACGGCAAAGATTTTTCAAGGCAGTAGGTTTGAAGCTGCACATCCGCAAGTATTTTTGCGTCCGCAAGATGTGATTGTGGAAAAAGATGCTAATGGCGCTACAGCACCAGCCAGAGTGAGTCGGCTAATACATTTAGGTTGGGAAATTCAACTGGAATTAACTTTAGATGACGGGCAAATAGTGACAGCAAATTTAACACGCGATCGCTTTAATGAGTTACAGTTAGAACCACAACAGCGCGTGTTTGTCAGACCAAAGGATGCGAAATCTTTCCCTCTGTATTATTCAATTTAAATAGCGAGTGAATTGAAGGGTGAAGTCTGAAGTCTAAATGATTAAATGATTTAATTTATAACTAGTGAGGAATTGTAGATACATGCCTCACTTCATCCTTCATTACTTTACACTTGGTAACTTCTTTTGGGAGTTATTTATATCCTGCATAAAGTACTAAAACTCGTCCGTTGGCAGAAACTCTGTTAGGAACATTGGCTCGTATTAGCTGTTTTGTCTGGTTGCCGCGTGTTTCTTCAACCCAGGTTTGAAAACCTTGCCCAGCGAAATTAGCCTCGGCGACACCAGCAAAAGAAGCAGAAGCATTAATGATACGAAAGAGCGGATTTCGTCTCTGTTTTCCGTTAGCATAAACATGTCCGCCAAGAAGTTCGGTGAAGCCGCCATTACTGGTTTCAATTTTTGTGCTGCCTACTTCTTCTGTCTTCAAGCCGAGAATCCAAAGCTTAGCACCCTTATTGACTATGCCGATGACTGAGGGATTTTCAGGATTAATCTGTCGCGCCCAAATACTTTGTTTGGGGTTGAGAAATTTTACTCCCGCCATCACAGCGTCCTCAATGAAAAGATCCCCAGTGCCGCTACTTTCCAGATTCAGGTGTTCGATGTCACGAAAGACCACAGTTCGATTAGCAATGCTCCTCCATTTCAAACTAGATTTAGGATATCTGATGGAGAAGTCTTGGATAATTAAAGTTGGTTGAGTGCCATTATCTGCAACTATTTCCCCAGTGCCATTAATCCATCCTTGAGTTCCCATAAATCTCCGCACTTTGCCTCGAAGTCGAAGAGAACCGTTGATGGTAAACTCTCCATTTCTGGGAACTACTACAGTCGTGGCGCCAGAATCAATTGCCGCTTGAAAAGCAGCAGTATCATCCTTGTTATCATTTGATTTTGCTCCAAACTGCTGGACATTCGCCCATGTTTTAGGGTCATCCCAAGCTAGCTTAGGAACTCGTTTAATCGGAAGTTGCAGCGATTCCGAGGGAGAAGGAAACTCAGAAATGGTTCGGTGAGAAGTATATTCAATAATGTTATTTCCTGAAAGTTTATTGACTGCACCTCGTGCATTACTTGTAAGAATATTTTTATAGCCTTTAGCTAAGACATTTCTGGCATAGATAAAGCCACAAGAAGAAATTGCCGAGACATTTTTGGCATCACCACTACCGCTGATATTGGCATTTACTAATGTCAACGTACTTCCCACGTCAATACCTTGGCAAGTATTGCCATTGATAATTGCTGGTACAGAGTTGACACTAAAGAAACTATCCAGACTGATTACTTGTCCGCGATTGAAGATACCAGCTTTATTTTGCTGGCGAACTGTAATGTTCTGCATCGTGACGCTGTTAATAGCACTGTTAGTACGTACTCCGTAATCAAATCCTACGACCTCAACATCCTCAATCAGCATTGGGCCGACTTCACCATGTGTCAACGCCAAGCCTGTTGTTCCTTTCCCATCAGCAGAGATAATCTTGACACTTCGCGTTGCTCCATAATTGTTAGCAACAAAATTCAGACCTTCCGCCCCCGGATTATTCTTTCCGGTATTAATAGTTAGGTTTCTGATTGAGTTGCCAAAGCGTTGAGCTACTAGACTCGCTTTAAATTCTTTAGAATTTGGATCTAAGTCGGGGTCAAATCCTGTAGAAATGACCGGACGAGGCTTACTTGAATTTTGGAACTTGGCAGATTTATCCTTGAGTTGAATAATCACGCCATTTCGGCTTTGGCCTTGCAGTATAGTCCGTTTGTAGTCACTGGCAGAAACATTACCTGGTGGCCAATGCAAGGAATCAGAGATGTTATAAACACCGTTGGGCAAATAGATAATCCGTCCTCCACTGGGATACCGGGTGAGTGCTTTTTGGATAGCTTGCGTATCATCCTTGCCATCGTTGGGTTTAGCCCCATATGCTGTTGCTGTGACATCAATTATTGCTGCACCTTTTGGGAAAACGATATTTTCAGTAGAAGTTCCAGACGGTGGTGATAGAGGTGTTGAGGAGCTAACACCTGCAATATACTGCTGGGGAACACTAGAAGTTTTTCCACCTGCTAAAGCTTGACATAAAAAAGCTGACACCTCTGCGCGACTGGCTGATTGATTGGGTTTGAGATATTTAACGTCAGGATAATTGACAACAAGACGTTTTTCAGTTGCTGCGGCGATTCCACTCTCAGCATAGGCAGGAATGCTACTAGCATCAGTAAAATTACCATTCAAGATAGCGGTGGCAGACTGAGTGGGAGAATAATTTAATCCCTGAGCCAAAGCTACCAAAACTTGAGCGCGAGGAATATTTTGACGGGGATTGAAAACTTGACCGGGATATCCAGACAAGAATTTTGTTTGAGAGGCTGTTTCAATTGCTGTGTAAGCCCAGTAACTCTTGGGGACATCTACAAACTTAATTGAATTGCGTTCCTTTTGTGCATTAGGGAAGGCCTTGCTAATAATAGCTGCAAACTCAGCTCGCGTCACAGAGGCGTTGGGACGGAAAGTCCCATCGGGGTAACCACTGATAATACCTTGACTAGCGAGTTCTGTAATACACGATCGCGACCAGTTGCCACCAATATCAGTAAATTTAGATTGAGCTACTACCGCACTCTTGGGAAATACAATATTTTCTTGCGAGCCTGAGGTTGTTTCCGCAAGTGCAACCCGGCCTTGATTATTGCTATGGTTAACGCTAGTAGTAGCTAAGGTAGCAACTAAGAGTGCGGGAGTGAGTTGTTTTAAAATTGACTTTTGAGAAGGCAACACCAACTTATCTGCTCACAGCTAAATTGACTACTTGACTAAGTATATACTTTCCTATTTTCCTCTAGCAGAGAAATTACGTATGCATCTCTATTCTTTTATAAGATGACAATATCAGTAAGCACCGAAAAGCTAGCTGGATGAAGACAACGATGGTAAACAGAAAGCAGGTTATACAATGGTTACAGACATTTGCAACTCAGATAGAGCAAAATAAAGAATACTTAACTGAATTAGATGCAGCGATCGGTGATGCTGACCATGGTATCAATATGGATCGTGGTTTTAAAAAGGTTATCAGTCAATTAACTGATGTTGCCGATCGCGATATTGGTAGTATTTTGAAAACAGTTAGTATGACCCTGATTTCTAGTGTTGGCGGTGCTAGCGGGCCTTTGTATGGCACATTTTTTCTGCGAGCTAGTACAGTAGCAATTGGTAAGCACGAGCTAACTGGGCAGGATTTGGGGGAACTACTCCAAGCTGGCTTAGATGGGGTGCTGCAACGTGGTAAAGCGCAACTGGGAGATAAGACAATGGTGGATGTACTATCTCCTGCTGTGGTGGCTTTTAGGCAAGCGTTAGAAGAGGGAAAAGATACCACAGCAGCAATGCAGCAGGCTGTAGCAGCAGCTGAGGAGGGTTTGCAGAACACCACGCCGATGTTAGCGAAGAAAGGACGAGCTTTTTACTTAGGGGAACGGAGTGTAGGACATCAAGATCCAGGTGCAACTTCATCTTATTTGATGTTGAAGTGTTTATTAGAAAGTTTAGAAAACAATAGGAAGTGAGCAGGGGGAGCAGGGGAAGCAGGGGGAGATATAAAAAATAACAGACGCGATTAATCGAATCGCGTCTCTAATCCTAACTCCTGTACAGACGCGATTAATCGCGTCTCTCAGCACTTAACTAAATACTCTGTGTTGTAGAGAAGGCATTTGACGACGAACTTGATCCAAACGCGAAGGGTTAATTTCTGCGATCGCAATTCCCGGCTGTTCACCGGCATCGGCTAAAATTACTCCCCAAGGGTCGATAATCACAGCATGTCCATGGGTTAAACGGCGACTGTAGTTGTTACCTGTTTGGGCAGGAGCAATGACGTAGGCGGTATTTTCAATAGCTCTTGCTTGTAATAATACTTGCCAATGGTCTTTGCCAGTAAAGGCCGTGAAGGCAGCAGGTACAAATATGACATCAACTCCTTTGTCTGATAAATGCCGATAAAGTTCGGGGAAGCGGACATCATAGCAAACAGAAAGCCCTATGTTCCCGAGGTTTTCTGAAAAATAGACGGGGGGTAGTTGTTTACCAGCTACAACAGTGCTGGACTCGCGATAGGTGTTGCCGTCGGGAACATTCACATCAAAAAGATGTACTTTATGGTAGCGGGCGAGTTCTTCACCGCTGGGGTTGATAAGTACTGTAGTGTTATGGACTTTGCCTGTATTATCTACTGGAACTGGAAAGCTACCGCCCAAGATCGTAACTTGGAAGCGTTGAGCCATTTTTTTGAGAAATTGTTCGGTTTCAGTTGCGATCGCTTCTGCTCGATCGAGTTTATCTTTTTCTTCTCCCATAAAAGAAAAGTTTTCTGGCAAACCTACCAATTCAGCACCTCGACGCACAGCAAGATCTATTAATTCTTCTGCCTGTGCCAAGTTTTGATGTAGGTCGGGCACACTGGTCATTTGAATAGCCGCTGCTAAATAAGACTTCATAGATTCAACAAAAAACAGTGGATTTTTGGGGGATAGATTCTCAAATATACCGAAAAGAGGGCTGAGTCAGGAGTCAGTTGTCAGTTGTCAGTTATTATTTCTCCCTGCTCCCCCTGCTCTCTTCTTTCCTCATCCTCCTACGGACTCTAGGAAACTAAGCAAAATTCAGGATAAGTTGTTATCAAACCTTAATAAATTCTGTAAACCCTTTGTCTTGTGGATACCTCCATTCTGGTTCAAACTTTTATTGCTGTATTTGTTCTAGCGGATGCTGTCGGTAATATACCAATAGTTTTGATTTTGACTAAAGGCATGACACCAGAGGAAAGAAACAAAGTTATAGATAAAGCCATTATCGTAGCGATCGCAGTTTTGTTGCTATTTGCTTTTGCTGGACAAGTAATTTTAACTTACTTGGAAATCAGCATGGCATCTTTGCGAGTAGCTGGGGGACTTTTATTGCTACTAATTTCTTTGCAAATGCTTCGAGGGGAATTAGATACGCCAATTCTTGAGGAAGGACGCGATGTGGCAATTACGCCACTAGCTTTGCCATTATTAGCGGGACCAGGTACGCTGACGACGGTGATGTTGTTAATGTCAAAATCGCAAAATCCCCATCTTGCAGTGGTGCTGGGTATTGTAGCGGCAATGTTGGTTACTTGGTTAATTTTGCGTTTGGCTAACCGGATAGAGAGTTGGATTGGTGCTGAAGGTGGCGTGATAATAACTCAGCTTTTGGGCTTTTTGTTGGCAGCGCTGGCGGTAGAAATTGGTAGTGCGGGGATTCGAGAGTTGTTTTTGAAGTAGAAAACGGCTTTAGATTAGCCCCAGCTGTTGCTTTAAGGCTGCTGGCATATTAATAGTTATGTATAACCCTTGTGTATTTTCCCAATTTGTATATTCATCCCAAAAAATATTTTCCAGGTTAGCGTGGCTGAGGTTAGCACCGTTGAGGTCTGCCATACTGAGGTTAGCGCCGCTGAGGTCTGCGCCGCTAAGGTCTAGATGGCTAAGGTATGCACGGCTGAGGTTAGCATCGCTGAGGTTAGCGCCACCGAAACCTGCACGGCTAAGGTTAGCGTCGCTGAGGTTAGCGTCGCTGAGGTTAGCGCGACTGAGATTAGCATCGCTAAGGTTAGTACGGCTCAAGTTAGCATCGCTGAGGTTAGCATCGCTGAGATTAGCATAGCTGAGGTTAGCGCGGCTAAAGTCTGCCTGACTGAGGTTAGCGTGGCTGAGGACTACTCCTCTAAGGTATGCGTCACTCAGGTTAGCGTGGCTGAGGAATTGCCCGACTATACTAGTAAAATTTCTCAGTTGAAGGCCATCACTATAATTAATACTTAGCAGGAGTTGGTCTGCTATAGAAAAAAGCCCCTTGGGCTGACCAGATGGATAGAAGGTAATTTGTTTTTTGAGATCGTCTCGGTTTTGGGCATAGCGGTGCAACTCCAAGAGCAAAATCATCACATTCAAGCCAGCATAAATATCTACCTGACGCTGACTGAGTTCTCGAATTCCGAACTTATGCAACTGTCGCAGCTTTTTCTGGGGCAAAGTCTCTTCAGCAGAGTCAATGAATTTCCCTTGACACCAATGATGGTAAAAATTTTCTAAACGTTTAAATGACTGTTCCCAAGGAAAATCTGGAATTTCAGTTAGCAACCCCATCAGATATTCTACTATTTCTGGCGTGAGTCCACCAAAACCAAGTAAATCATAAATTTGCCAATTCATCTGAGCTTCAGAAGTTATCAGTTGTTTTCTGCCTTCTTCTAAATACTCTTGTGTCCAGACTTTTAGGCGCGATTTTAGGCGTTCGGCAAACAGAAATTCACTAAAACTTTGATGAAAAAACTCAATGTTATCCTCTTTATCACCAGAAGTAATGTAAAAATTAGCCCAAGCTGTTTTTAGAGGTTCCTTACCCAATTTACCTTTAGCTTTTTTAATTAGAGCTTTTGCGGTTTCGTCTTCTTCTAAACGCGCCTCTAACATTGAAATTAAAGCATTATCTCTTGATTGCACAACACACACAGCAGCTTCTATAAGGAGACGCTTGAAATCTTCAGGTTTGTATTTCGTTAACTCAGACTTTAAATTATTACTATTGCTTTCATAGGGCTGTGCCAATAACCATTCCAAAGCTTCTTGGTAAATTATGGTTTTGGCTGTTTGATGAGTTGCTTGCTCTAACCGATCGATTACTAATTTACCATCTCGATACATAGCTGCTAACAAATAAAGTAAGAGCGGTTCTTGAGCTAATTTCTGCACTTGTGATGGACATTCTTCGCTTTGCAAAAATTGCCCTAAGGTTGCGTTCCTGGGATTAATTTGCACCGCTTCCCACTTACTAAACCATTTCTGTTGGAGTTGTCCATCCATTTCCACAATTTCCATACGCTCTAAATTGCTAGGCAATTGATGGATACCTTTTAAAGACATCGACTTACTAGTAATTAACACTCGATGTCCCATTTCGCCGTATTTACATTGTTGTTGAAATTTAGCTACTTGTTTGATAAATGATTCTAGATTGAGGTTAGCTCTAGCCTCGAAATGTAATTCATCAAGCCCATCTAAAATAAACAAAAAACGAATGTTCTTATTTGTTAACCAGTTATTATCAACTTGAATATAACCAAGTTTAATCTCTGTTTCTAAAGTTTTTTCTAAGCGTGATTCAATTGAGTCTATATCCCCTAAACGAATCAGTATTGGTATCCATGTGGGATACAAATGCTTTCGTACCCAATCAGCAAACATTCTACAAAAGACACTTTTACCACTTCCAGACTTCCCTTGGATAAACATCACCTGCTCTAACTGTTCTTGTTTTAAGAGAATTGTTTTAGCCCATGTTTCTAAATCTAGGGGTTCTGTTGTTTTATCTATAGGCTTGGCTTTAAGAGGTACGTAAATATCTTTAAACGAGAAGGGTTCATTAAAAATATGTTCTAAAGGTTTGGTAGCAATATGAGTTTTCAAATATTCATCAATACTTTTAATTTGTTGCTGTTCTTTTTGCCAGTCTAACAAAGAAGGTTTAATTACATTTTTGATAGCATCACCTAATTCTAGCCAAGCTTGAATCATGTAACGGTGAGTATTCCAAGCTACTCGTTTCGTTAAAAGATTGGCATTAGTTTTAGGAATTTTTGCTAACAACAAGCGAACTAACAATACTTGGTTGAAAGCCTTCGCTAATTCTGATTCATGAAAACAGGCGATCGCATTACTAGCAGTTTGATAATCTAATTCAATCTCATTGAGTTTTTGTAGTTGTTTTGTTACTGCCTTCTGAATATTGGCATTATCATCCCAGTTAACAGATGGGTATATAGATAAAATTTCTTTGGCACTTTCCAAATAAGCAGCTTGACTAACTATAAATACACAGTCTTCTAAAGTAGGGTCTTGCTTAGTTATTGCGCGAGAAAACTTTACCAAGGCAATTCCCATAGGCAAAAATGGCAAACCCGCACCTAATACCTGCGTCAACGGCGAACACAATACATCTAATAATGAAGACGAATTTCGTAATAGATACTTTAAGGCTTCGACACTAGCACCTTGTTTTTTAACGGTTTGAGCTGCTGCCAAAACTGCTTTGCCTGCATCAACTGCTATGTTCGGCGGACTCTCCTCTACTGAGAAGGATGTTCTCAACTGCTGCCAGACTTCCAATAAGCGCCTTTTCATTCGCCTAAACTCGTATAATTACTGTTTATTTAGAGCCTAGCGTAAAATTTATGATTCAGGGAGAGAGGGTGAGAGGCAAAGAGAAGTTGCGTGCAGAGAGAAGTTGTTAGGAGGGTTTCCTTCCAAGCAAACTTCGGGGAGGGTTTCGCTCCGCAGGCAACTAGCGTTAGCGATAAAGGAGCGTCATCCGAAGGGGGAGGCGAAGAAAAAACTTTCCATGCCCCCGTGTCCTTACCCCACTTCCCAGTCCCCATCTCAACTCAACCCTAACTGCTGCTTTAACGCTTCTGGCACATTAACTGCCGTCTCTAACCCCTTTACATTTTCCCACTGCTGCTTTTCACCCCAGGTCATCTCTTCTAAGTTGGCATCGCTGAGGTCTGCACCGCTGAGAATGGCGTAACTCAGGTTGGTGTGGCTGAGATCCGCACCATTGAGAATTGCGCCGGTGAGGTTGCTACCACTGAGGTTGGCACTGCTGAGGTTTGAGTAGCTAAGGTCGGTACCGAAGAGTATGGCATCGGTGAGGTCTGCACCGCTGAGAATGGCATCATTGAGAATTACCCCACTCAGGTCAGCATCATTAAGAATTACACCACTCAGGTCTACGCCACTCAAGTCAGCACCTAAGAACATTGCACCATTAAGTTTGGCGTAGTTTAGCTTGGCACCGTTGAGTTTGGCATAGCTGAGGTCTGCGGCCATCAGAATAGCGTCACTCAGGTTAGTACTAAAGAGAATAGTGTCGCTAAGGTTAGTACCGTTGAGGATGGCTTGACAGAGATTAGCACCGCTAAGGTCGGCGCGGCAAAGGTCGGCATAACTCAGGTTGATACTACTGAGATTGGCATCACTCAGGTTGGCACCGAAGAGGATAGCGTGGCTAAGGTTGGCGCGGCTGAGGTCGCTGTCTTTGAGGTTGGCGCTACTGAGGTTGGTATGGCTGAGATCGGCATCTTGAAAATTGGCGCTACAGAGGTCAGCACTGCTGAAGTCTGCACGGTGGAGGTTAGCGCTACTCAAGTTAGCACCACTAAAGTTAGCACTGCTGAGGTCGGCACTACTGAGGTTGGCACCACTAAAGTTAGCGCTGCTGAGGTTGGCATCGCCGAAGTTTACCCCAGTTAGATGAGCGTTGCTAAAGTTGGCACCAGTCAGATTAGCATCTCCAAGGTATGCACCACTGAGATTAGCACCGCTGAAATTGACTCCAGTTAGGTTGGCATCACCAAGGTAAGCACCGCTGAAGTTGCAACCTTTCAGAAATTCCCCGACTATATTACTAAAATTACCGATTTCAATGGCATCACTGTAATTGATAATCCGCAGCAGTTGGGAGGTAAAAAAGTTATCTGTATCTGGTTTAGTAGATGGATAGAAGGTAATTTGTTGCTGAAGCTCGCCTTGCTCTTGGGCGTAGCGGTGTAACTCTAAAAGTAAAATTAGTACGTTAAGTCCTGTATATATATCTACTTGTCTCAGCCCGATCGCAATATTTTGTGCTAACATTGCCATCATCTTTTTTTGAGGCAAGTTGTCACTTGGTGCAGCATCAATAAATTCCCCCCGACACCAGCGAGTATAAAAATCTTCTAGACGCTGGAAAAGTTCTACTGGACGAAATGTTTTTTCTTGTGGGAGCAAGTTCATCACTTGTTCGACAAGTTCTGGTGTTAGCGCACCGTTGCCCAGTACATCGTAAATCTCTTCATGCAGTTGGCGATCGCCAACTCGAAATGAAAATCCGCAGCTACTCACAGAGTGTTGAGATGAACAAGTTACAGCATTTTCCTTTGAAAGCAACTGCGGTGCTGTGGGAGGGGTTCCCGACTCAGGCGGCGACTGTGTTACTACAAAGCTTTTCTCAAATACTAGGGGTTCTTGTTCGCTGTACTGCAAAGCAGAACTTTTACTGCGAAGCAGAACTCGTAGACGCGCTATGCGCGGCTTGCCATAGGCTAGGGTAGAATAAGCGTTTCCGTAGAGACCCGAAGGGCGGCTTTTCGTGGAGTAAGGTAGAGTACCTGAAGAATTTCTTGTAGAGTAGGGTGTGACAGATGGCTGACTTATGTTAGAACTGCAACAATCATCTAGTTTTGTCCATTCTTCTAAGCTTTTTTGCAGTTTTTTGGGCGATAAACCTTCATTAACAAAGTCTATTTTGTCTAAAGAAAAAAATGTTTCTGTTTCTAGAGGCGTTTTCTCTGCTTTGTCTTGTGACCATACATCTCTCAGATAATTTTTCAAAAGCTGCCAAACTTGAGATAATTGTGACATTTTTGTATCCGTTATTACTTAATGGATGTTGTGTGAATTTATGTTTGCTCAGTGAGATTTTAGATACTAAACAAGAAATTACAAAGTATAAACTAATATATGTATCGTGATTTCAAAATCTGTTGCCAAAAGCTAAGCTCCTGGCTTGTAGTGCTTTTTGTCTAAATAAAATTGAGTTTTAGCTTAAAGATTTATTCCTTTTCCAGGAAAATCAGTTATTGTAGATTATTTTAACGAGACTATGTATTTTTCTCCTCCAGCATCTCAATCGATCTGATTGTCAAAATAATACGTACTGTTTGCTACAGACGCAATTATTAGGAAAAATACTACATTAAAACAGCACAATCAAACAGGAAAATGGCAATTAAAACTAAATTGAAAAATTAGTCGCTTGATATCAGGTGGCTACTTCAAGAAGGCAGGAAAAGCACAGAGCAGAGGGAGATTAACTACTAACTCCTGTACAGACGCGTAGACGCTCGTAAGAGCGGCTTCTCGTAAGAGTATAATCGTGTCTCTACTCAGCACTCTCTCAAATTAGAAGACTGTAATACTCACAAACTTGATTTTGTTATCTGTTATTACTGTCTAGTTATCTCTGCTGTGCTGTAATAGGAGGATCTTCAGTTTTGCCGCATTGGATGAGGTAAATATACTTTACTTTGCAAAAGTTAAAAATTAACTAGTAGTTATCAGGGATAGGTTAAATGAATAGAGTAACTTTTTATGTAATTTTGTTGCACAGTTTGTTTTTAGGAATAGCAAATGTTAGTGCTGAATCGCTACCTAGGAATGGGGCGAATATAACTTTGCACGCCAATCAGAAAGCAGATAGAGTTTTGCAGGTTAAGAAGACAAAAGAAGACAGAATTGAGACACCCACGCAGCAGGGATTAAAAGTAGTAGAGAATGCTGCCATCAAAACTGTGTCAGGATCGCAGTCGCATCTCAAACAGTCTCAGTCTCTTGAAAAAATACCTCAAAAAGTGTGGGTAATTAATCAAAATAAACAAGTACAGCAACAACCTTTCACTTGGATAGTTAAAGATTCAAAAAAAGCAGGGCAGCAACCATTCTTAAAAGCTGAAAAAACCCCAGATAAGCCAGAAGAAAAACCGAAGCCAAGTAATAAACCACCAAAAAAGGATAATTTAGAAGACTTTGATGAAGTAATTAAAGATACAGTAAAAACGGGGGGATTATTCACTCTTTATCGTAATAAAGAAAAGAATAAAATTTATTTAGAAATTAAACCAGAGCAACTGAATAAAAATTACTTAGCAACAGCAACGCTGGAATCGGGCATTGGCGAACGGGGTATTTACAGCGGTATGCCCTTGCAAGACTTTTTGTTTTATTTGGAACGGGTGGATAACAATTTGCACTTTGTTGTCCGTAATGTTAACTTTCGCACTCGTGAAGGAGATCCGCAAGCGCGATCGCTCGCTCGGTCATTTAGTGATTCTGTCCTCTACAACATTGGCATCAAAAGCATTCATCCCCAACGTAAAACAATTTTGATCGACTTGGGTGACTTGCTGCTGACAGATTTGGCTGGATTATCTTTGAGTTTAGGTGTTTCCGCAGGCACAGACCAGTCCTATTTTGGTAATGCTAAAGCCTTTCCCCAAAACATAGAAATTGAGTCAGTTTTGAACTTCTCCAGTAGTGGTAGCGGCCGCGAGAGTGAAATACCAAGTTTTGCGGTTTTACCTGACAGTCGCGGCTTCACCTTGCGGGTTCACTACAGCCTCTCCCAACTTCCAGAAAAAAATTACCGTCCGCGTTTTGCTGACGAACGTGTAGGTTATTTCATCACTGCCTACCAAGACTTAACTAAAGATGACAAGGGCGATGCCTTTGTTCGCTACATTAATCGCTGGAATTTAGAAAAACAAGACCCCAAAGCAGCAATTTCTCCACCTAAAAAACCAATTGTCTTCTGGATTGATAATGCCGTACCCTTCGAGTACCGCGATGCCATTAAAGAAGGGGTACTGATGTGGAACAAAGCCTTTCTCAAAGCTGGATTCAAGGATGCAATTGAAGTGCGCCAAATGCCGGATAATGCCACTTGGGATCCAGCAGATATTCGCTACAACACAATTCGTTGGATTAACACAGTAGATGGTTATTTTGCCATGGGGCCATCTCGCGTTAACCCGTTAACTGGAGAAATTCTGGACGCAGATATTCTAGTAGATGCCAGCTTTGTACGAGCGCTCAAGAGTGAGTATCGCAACATCGTACAACCCAACCAATTACCAACCCGCACTTCCTTATCGGCATTGATGCAAAATCGTCTGCTTTGCGCTAATGGTTTAGGAGCCAAAGGCAACAGTATGCCCCAAGAACAAGGGCAAAAACGGTTATTTCCCCGTTTATCTAAAATGGCAGGTGAGTACGATTTGTGCTACGGGATAGAAGCTGCTAATCAGTTTGCTTTTGGTTCTTTAGCGATGGGCCTTTTACAAGATGGCACAACCAGCCAAGAACAGGTAAAAGAGTATATCCATCAATATTTACGTTTAATTATTGCTCACGAAGTCGGACATACCCTTGGTTTACGGCATAACTTTCGTGGTAGTACCTTACTACAACCAGAGGAGATGAACAACACAGATCTTACCCACGCCAAAGGTCTAACTGCTTCAGTGATGGACTACATTCCGCCGAACATTGCACCTCAAGGTACAAAGCAAGGAGATTATTTTCCCAGAATGGTTGGCCTATACGATGAATGGGCTATTCAGTACGGTTACACACCAACACAGGCAGCAACACCTATAGCTGAAAAGCCAATATTGCAGGAGATTGCCAACCAATCTTACAAGCCTGAGTATAGTTATTCCACTGACGAGGATGTGTATGACCTCGACCCAACTGCTGATGCTTGGGACAACAGTAGCAATGTATTACTTTATTCACAATGGCAGTTAGATAATTCGCGTGTAATGTGGGAACGTCTCAATAAACCTTTCCCAATGGCGGATGAAAGTTACAGCGATTTGAGCGGACGCTTCAACACAGTTCTAGGTAACTATTTTCAGCAAATATACTACACTACTAAATACATTGGCGGACAGTCTTTTTACCGAGTTCAGCCTGAGGAAACCTCATCTGCCAAGTCAACCACTGAGAATGCTTATGGTGTACGCCAACAGCGATTACCCTTTGAACCAGTGCCCATTGAAGAACAACGGCAAGCATTAAAGATTCTGCAAAAGTATGTGTTTGCAGAAGATGCTTTGACATTCTCACCAGAACTACTGAATAAATTAGCACCTTCCCGCTGGCGGCATTGGGGTAGTTATCCACGTGTTGGTCGTTTGGATTATCCAATTCATGACTTAATATTGTTTATGCAGAGTTCGGTGTTGCGAGATTTACTCTCAGCCGATCGCCTCTCCCGTCTCACAGATATCGAACTCAAAACTCAAACAGGACAATCACTGTCCATACCAGAACTGTTTGATACTTTGCAGTCAGGAATCTGGACGGAAGTGCTACAACCAAAAGGCGACTCGCTGAAGATTACAAGCCTGCGACGCAACCTACAACGGGAATACCTAGACATCTTGGCTAGTATGGTCTTACGGAAAGAATACGTACCAGAAGATGCTCGAACTATAGCTTGGTATAAAATTAGACAACTTGATGATAAGCTCAAGGAGGTAAACTCCAAAGATGAGTACACCGAAGCGCATTTACTAGAAACACGCGATCGCATCGAAAAAATCTTAAATGCGCCGTTGCAAGGGAATTAGTAGGAGGGCAGGAGAGCAGAGGGGCAGAGGTGCAGAGGGGCAGGGGAAATAAATTCTCCCTTGTCTCCTTATCCCCATTTCTAATGAACGCAATATTGAATCTGGGTTGCCAGACTGGCATCTGTAGCCTTATTTTGGAGAATTGGTCTTATACCAATTTGTAATTAAGAAAATCAGATTTTACTACTGGCAAATTATTCATGCAATCGAAAATCTTACCTCCACCCCTTCAAGCTGGTGACTTACTACGAGTAATTGCCCCTAGTGGGGCTTTGCGAGAATTTGAGATGTTGGGGCAGAGTGTAGAAATTTGGCGATCGCGTGGCTATCAAGTAGAAATCACGTCAAACATAGATGATGGTTGGGGATATTTAGCTGGAAAAGACGAAAACCGCAGCCAACAACTAGCAGCAGCTTGGCAAGATCCCGATTGTCGCGGTATCCTCTGTGCCAGAGGTGGGTTCGGCAGTACCCGCATCTTGGAAAATTGGCATTGGCAGACATCAACGCTTCCAAAATGGCTGATTGGTTTTTCAGACATCACTGCTTTGTTATGGAGTCTTTACACAGTGGGGATTTCTAGCGTTCATGCTCCCGTGCTGACGACTCTAGCAGATGAACCAGATTGGTCATTGCAGCGATTATTCGATTTGGTGGAAGGTCGCCCTCTCGCTCCTCTCAAAGGTTGTGGTTGGGGTGGTGGCATTGCTACTGGCATTTTGCTACCAGGTAATCTGACGGTGGCAACTCATCTTTTAGCTACACCCATACAACCAAATTTAGATGGTGTAATTCTGGCCTTGGAAGATGTCACAGAAGCACCCTACCGCATTGACCGAATGCTGACGCAGTGGCGTTTAAGTGGAAGTTTGTCCAAAATTCGTGGTATTGCCTTGGGAAGCTTTACTCGGTGCGAACCACCAGCAAACATCCCTAGCTTTAGTGTCGAAGAAGTACTGCGCGATCGCTTGGGTGATTTGGGTATCCCTATTGTCTCTGACCTACCTTTTGGTCACAATATCCCTAATGCCGCCTTACCAGTGGGGGTGCAAGTAACATTAGATGCAGATCGGGGAATATTGGATATCTAGCTTGAAAATGGGGCATTGGGGAGGCAAGCAGGGTAAAGGCGCAAGTAAACCAACCAATCAAAATCAATGAAAAGCTTACGCCATATTCATTTTTAATTTTGAATTCCCTGATTGTGTGATTTTTCACATGGGTGTCTAGTATTGAAAAGGTTGAATAGTTCTGAATGATTATTGAAAAAAAGTAACTTATTGAATATTAAAAACCTGCCAAACTCTAGCGACTTGGCAGGTTTTTTCGGTTAATAGAAATAAAAAATATTAGTTAACATGATACGCCGTTATCACTATTTTCTTGTCTGGACTATATACAGACTCAACTCTTGAATATTCGTTATGAATCCACCATACTTTTACTCTATTAGACTGTGCAGGTGCGCTACCTGAGATTGAATACCCTGCCTGAGTCTATTTGAGTCGAGAACCGTACAATTAAAAGCTGTTAGTCCCTGTATTTGATGTCTGTTTAGGGTCATAGCTACCCTGATAAGTCGTAAAAATTCTATATCCTGGTAATACTAGAGCAATTCCAGTGTAACTGTGAATTTTACCGGGATATTTATAGGGAATATCATCTGGTACGCTTCCACCAATGCGAAAACTAAAACCAAGTAGCCATATATATAAACCAGGTAGTCGTAAATCCATGCTATATGCAATAGCTCTCATTGCCTCATTTTCTTTGAAAGAAGCAGAATTTCTGGCTATAGCAAATTTTTTGAAGATATTTTTCAGGTTTGTGGTTTCTAACATAGTCTTAATTTCAATCCCCAATAGGGATTTAATAAGTTTCAAACGTTTCATTCCCTATGAGGGATAAGGTGTTTTGCAACTCTTTTTACTATTTAACATATATAGTTATATTAGTTCAGATTTCAATCCCTATAAGGGATAATGTGTTTTGCATTTACCATCAGCCAAAAATTAGCGATCGCCCTTGACCGGAATCCAAGTGTCTCGCTGTTGCTATTCAATATTTCTGGACTGGCTCATGACCACATTCATCAAGCTGTCTACTAGGCGATCGCGTGATAAAGATATGAGTTCTTTTCCATACAGAATTTCCTGGACAATCACATAGGATACTAGCGAACCAAAAAAAATGTGAGCCATTGCTTCTGGGTCGTTAATTCCTAATTCTGGATGAGATGCGAAATACTGGCTCAGTATTTGCCGACCTCGCTGCACAACGGTTTGGGTATAAAGTTTGGCTAGCTCAGGAAAATTTTGTGACTCACTGATAATCAAACGCAACAACGCCAAATAATCGGGATTATCAGCAACTTTAGTTAAATAAATTTCGGCAACTTGACGCAACAAAATCGCTGGTTCACCGTGCAATTTTTCTACACAAAAAATGCTTTGAAAACAAGCGAGCGTCAACCGTTCTATCAACGCTTTAAATAACCCTTCTTTATCTTGAAAGTGACTGTATATTGTTTGCTTCGACACTCCAGCTTCCGCACTGACGCGATCCATACTAGTTCTAGCGTAACCCTCCTTCAAAAATACCCGTATAGCTCCTTGCAAGATTTGCTCCTGCTTTTGAGCGATCGCAGGTAAAGGATTTTCTATTTGGGAAGTAGGGGTTTTAGGCATGAAAAGTAAATTTTTTGACGTATATCTTGCTTTATCATACTATACAGTCTAGTATGATGACAAATTCCCAATTACGAATTCAGAGTTCTTTTCTACAAAATATTTTTCCCAATCCAGGGTGCTACCATGACTCAGACTGTCCCGCCATCCCCGGAAAATCTTCAAGATACTCCAATACCCAAGCAGCAGCGCCGCAAGAAACCGATTCTTTTACTGATAGGGGGGTTGCTGGTGGTCTGTGGTATTGGCTACGCTCTATGGCGCAGTCAACCGCGAGGGGCAGTGAATATACTCCAAGTCAGTGGACGGATTGAGGGTTACGAAACCGAGATTGGGGTAAAGCGTTCCGGCAGAATTGAGTCAATTGCCGTGCGGGAAGGGGCAGCGGTGAAAAAGGGGCAAGAGTTAATTAAGTTAGACAACACAGACGACCAACTCCTGCAAGACCAATTGCATGGTGCTGAAGCCAGAGTTGCATCGGCTCAATCAGATGAACAGCAGGCAATTTCAGATGTCGAGCGAGTCACAAGAGAAATTCAGGAAATCACCAGCCAAATTAACGAAGCCAAGCTGAATTTGCAGCAATCCCAAGGTGATACCGAAGGAAGAATTGAGCAGGCACAATCAAATGTCGCAGCAGCCAGAGCCACATTAGTGCAAGCACAAGCGCAAGTTAAGCAGGCAGTAGCAGAGGTTAATTTAGCAAAAATCAACCGCGATCGCTATGCCCAATTGGTCAAAGAAGGGGCGATTAATCAACAACAATTCGACCAAGCACAAACTACTCTTGACACAGCAGTAGCCACCCTAGAAGCACGACAAGCAGCAGTTAATGCCGAACGCCAACAGTTAAGTGCTGTGTCAGGGGCGTTAACTCAAGTCAAAACCACAGGTTTCAATCCTGGCATTCGTAACGCCCAGTTAACAGCATTAGTCAGAAAGCAGCAGCAAAGTTATGCTCAACTGAAATCTGCACAGGCAAAAGTCAAATCTGCCCGTGCCAAAGTCAAAGATGCCCAAGCATCAAAGCAGCAAATCCTTACTCAGATTGCAGACTCCAAAAAAGATTTAAATGTAGTTAGTCCCTTAGATGGAGTGGTGACTGCTCGTAGTGTCGAACCGGGTGCAGTAGTTAGCAGTCAGACTAATATTTTGACAATTGTTGACCCCAAAACAGTCTATTTTAGAGGTTTTATTCCTGAAGGCGATATTGGCAAAGTCCGCCTAGGACAAACAACGAAAATCTCGATCGATTCTGCGCCAGACAAACCACTAGAAGGTAAAGTAATTGCCATCGACCCGCAAGCTTCATTTACACCAGAGAATATTTACTTTCAAAAAGATAGAGTCAGACAAGTAGTAGGAATTCGGATCGAAGTTCAAAACCCTGATAGCTGCTTTAACCCCGAAAATCCCTATACTGCATCAGATTTACCCTGCGCCAAGATGGGGATGCCAGCAGATGCCGAAATCAGTTTGAAAGCAGAGGGCAGGAGGCAGGAGGCAGGAGGCAGAAGGGAATGAAACAGCAATTCACAACTTTCCCTCCAAACTTACCGCAATCATCTAGTCTGCTAACTACAGCAATTCAAGTTCATGGCTTGCACAAGCATTATGGAAACTTAGCTGCTGTGCGGGGAATTGATTTCGGCGTTCAGAAAGGTGAAATGTTTGGATTAATCGGCCCCGATGGTGCGGGGAAAACTAGCACCTTTCACATTTTGGGCGGTGTGATGGAAGCAACGGCGGGGGAGGTGCAAATATTTAATCAACCGGCACGAGATGCCCGATTAATCACCGGTTATCTCACTCAACAGTTTTCGTTGTATTTGGATTTGAGTATTGATGAAAACTTGCGTTATGCAGCAGGGCTGCGGCAAGTAGCAGACGATTTGTTAAGGGAACGCCGCAATAAATATTTAAAATTAATGAATTTGGAGCGATTTGGCGATCGCTTGGCAGGACAACTTTCTGGGGGAATGAAACAAAAGCTGGCGCTGTGTTGTGCTTTGGTTTCGCAACCAGAAGTTTTGTTACTAGATGAACCTACCACTGGTGTCGATCCAGTTTCCCGAAGGGAATTTTGGGATGTGCTAGCAGAATTGTCAGCGGAGGGGATGACAATTGTAGTCGCCACACCATACCTAGACGAAGCCGAACGCTGTCACCGCGTGGCTTTAATGTACAGCGGGCAAATTCATGAAATTGGCACACCCGCCGACTTACGAGCTAACTTGGGCTTGCATCGTTTAGAAGTGCGGACAGCAAACCTGGAAGCTACAGAAGAAATACTTTCCCAGACTGACCAGACAAATATAGTAGATGTGCAAATTTTTGGCGATCGCTTGGATGTCCTCGTTCAAGATATAAATACTGGTGAAACCGCAGTCCGGGAATTACTGCAACAACATCAGTTAGCATCTCCCAATATCGAGTATGGCGAACCCACATTAGAAAACGTCTTTGTCACGCGCCTGCGACAACAAGGTTCCGCACCGCAATTTTTCCCATTTCCCCGTTCTCGGAAGAGGGGACATAGGGACATGGGGACACGGGGACGCGAAGAAGGGAGGACAGATATTTTCTCCGCGTCCCCCCGTCTCACCGTCTCTGCGTCTTCACTAGCCATATATGCTCACAGCCTCAGCCGCATCTTTGGTAAATTTCAAGCCGTGAAAGATGTCAACGTCGAAGTACGCTACGGCGAAATCTTTGGGTTGCTAGGTGCTAACGGTGCGGGAAAAACCACCACAATTAAAATGCTGTGCGGGTTGCTAGAAGCCAGCGGCGGGGAAATTTCTTTGGGTGGTGAAACCGGAAATCTGCGTAGTGCAGACTTACGGCGACGCATAGGTTACATGAGTCAAAAATTCACCCTCTACGACGATTTAACCATTCTGCAAAATCTAGAATTTTATAGCGGAGTTTACGGTGTACCCCGCAAACTCCAACGCGAAAAAATTGATTGGGTAATTGCTACTTGTGGTTTAGAAGGACAAGCAAATATGATTACCGGACAGCTACCAGGAGGTTGGAAGCAACGAGTAGCTTTCGGTGCTTCCGTGATGCACGAACCAGATATTTTATTTTTGGATGAACCAACATCAGGGGTAGATCCCTTAGCGCGTCGCCAGTTTTGGAAGCTGATTAATGACTTTGCCCGCAACGGTACAGCTATTTTAGTGACAACGCACTATCTAGAAGAAGCTGAACAATGCAACCGCATGAGTTTTATGGTTGCAGGGGAAACCGTCGCCGAAGGTTCGCCTAGTTCTATCAAAGCCTCACAACCAGGACAATTAATAGAAATTATCGTCAATCAAAATCAAGTTGCTTCCAAGTTACTCAAACAACACTTTGAATCGTGGCGCGTCTCGATTTTTGCTGATAGTTTACACATTGTCCTCGACAATCCCGAACAACAAATAAATCAATTAACTCAACTTTTAAAAGCTAATCAAATTACCATCAATTCTCTGCGTCCCATTCCCTTTTCTTTAGAAGATGCTTTTATTGGCATAGTACAGCGATCGCAAAATTAGGAGGGTAGGAGACGCGATTAATCGCGTCTGTTAAGAAAAATTTTGCTCAATACCCAAGCACCAGTACCCAATCCTTATACCAATTCGTAATTCGTAATTCGTAATTCGTAATTAAGAAAGTCCCATTTAGTCTAGGTTTCTGGGTTTGGATCTGTATCATTATTTTTGGGAAATGGTATTAGCACCTATGAAACGAATTCTTGCTCAATGTGTGAAAGAAATAGCCCAGTTTCGCCGCGATCGCCTGACGCTAGCACTAGCATTTTTGTTACCATTCATTACCCTAGTAATTTTTGGTTTTGCTATTAGATTGGAGAGTAAAGATATTCCTCTAATAGTACAAGATTTTAACCGCACAAACCTAAGTAGTAGCTATATTGAAAGGCTGTATGCCACTAATCAGTTTGTGCCTAAACAATGGTCTGGTGGCAATCCGACACGCGATGCAATAGATAAGGGAATTGCAAAAGCCGCTGTAATTATTCCACCTGAATTTAGCCGGGATATTCAAGCAGGTAGAAGTACAAATGTGCAAGTATTAATCGATGCGACTGATGTTAACAATGCCCGTATAATTAGAAATAGTATTCAAAGAGTCACAAACTTTTTCATGCAGGAGCATGGACTGCTACCCGCTACTAATAGTATTACAGCACGAATGCGTTTATGGTTTAATCCTGGTAGATTGGAATCGCTGTATATTGTGCCAGGAACATATGGCGTTGTACTATGGATTTTTCCTTCATTGCTGTCGGCGATCGCAATGGTACGGGAAAAAGAAAAAGGTACAATTTTACAAGTCTACACTTCTAGTATTAGTGCCACTGAACTATTACTTGGTAAAGGATTAGCATACCTATTAATTGCCATCGCTGAGACATTAGTAGTTATGGGATTAGGCTCAATTATTTTCCAAGTTGGCATAGTTGGCAACCCTATAACATTACTAATTGGCACTTTACTATTTCTGACAGATAGCGTTCTCTTTGGTTTACTGTTAGGAGTCCGTAGCAGTAACCAAAATGCTGCTGTACAAGGCGTTTCCCTCGTAGGTTTTATTACATCCTTATTACTCTCAGGTTTTATTTATCCCCTCAACAATATTCCTTTTCCCTTATCACTAGCACCTAACGTAATTCCAGCGCGCTATTACATTGATATTACCCGTGATGCCTTCGTGCGCGGTACGGGATTTGCCGGGGTTTGGTTTGATTTAGTCATGCTTGCAGTCTTGGGATTATTATTTTTCAACGTATCGCGTCGAGTTTTGAGCAGAATGCAATTACCAAATTAATTCTGTATTCTCTGCATCTCTATGATTTGATAAAAATTAACTTTATGAAACTGATTCAGCGATTATTTGATAGTCCATTTTGGGCATTAGTGCGGAAAGAAATTAATCAAATATTACGTAATAAGCAGTTAATTGTTTTACTAATTGTCCCGCCAACAGTACAACTATTACTTTACGGATTCATTCTTAATCCCGACGTTCATAACTTACGATTAGGTATCATCGACTATGCCAACGTCAGCGCTAGTCGGGAGTTAGTTTCAGCCATGACATCAAATCGAATTTTCACTTTAGAATCTGTACCAAATAGTGAAAAAGTATTGAGTCGTCAGGTAGAAGAAGGCAAGCTAGATGTTGGAGTCATTATTCCTCCCGATTTCCCGCGTCAACTGGCACAAAAATCCGCAGAAATTCAAGTATTTATCGATGCAGTAAATGCCAATACAGCCGGGATTGCAGGAAATTATATGAATCAAATTGTTCAGCAATATAATCTGCAATTAACCCAAGGTCAAGCAAGTCCCCCAATCTCACCTGAAGTTGTGTTTCTTTACAACCCTGGACTAACGAGTAGCTGGTTTTTTGTACCAGGAGTTATGGGTTTAGTTTTAACATTAATTGGCACATTAGTATCAGCAATTACTGTTGTTAGAGAAAAAGATACAGGAACTTTAGAACAATTATTAATGACTCCGGCTGCTAACTGGGAAATATTGTTGTCAAAAATTGTACCCTTAGCATTTTTATTAATGGGAGATGTTTTACTAGCTATAACTTTAGCAACAATAGTATTTCATGTACCATTTCGAGGTAGTTTTCTGCTATTTTTTAGCTTATCAAGTATGTACTTATTTGTGGGGATTAGCTTGGGTATTATGTTAGCGACTGTGAGTAGTTCCCAACAGCAAGTTGTACTCACATCTTTCTTTATTAATTTACCAATGGTGCAAACTTCTGGGGCGATCGCACCTATTGAAGCCATGCCTCCCTTGTTTCAAGCCCTATCCTTACTCAATCCTCTGCGTCATTACATTGCGATCGTTCGAGGTATTTTGCTCAAAGGTGTTGGGTTAGATGTACTGTGGATTAATGTTTTGGCGTTAGTTGCCTTTGCTGTTGTGTTATTAACTATTAGTATTAATAAGTTTCGCAGTCAGTTAAGTTAAAGTTTTACTGGGTACATTTTCCAAAATTTCGCAGGGGTCAAAGCCCCTTCTATAATTTTTACGAGTGAAAACCTAGTTCCCAATCTCTAATCCCCCCGAAGTTCGCTTGGAGGGAGACCCTCCTGGCGACTTCTCTGCGCAGCGCTGTCTCACCAGTCCCTTTTAGTTCCATTTCCGGTAGCAACGAGCTGTAATGTGGTAAGGGTGAAAAATTTCTAAAAAGTTGCTCTGAATTGTTTGGAAGAAGGTGTTTACTACTTGAGGGTCATCTATGTGAAAGGGATGCTCTTGATTAAAACCTTTAAAGAAATGCCAGTTGAGAATTATTTTACCTTCAGGTTTGAGAATTTGATGGAATTGCAGTAGTTGCTGAGCGGGATCTGGCAAATGTTCTAAAACGTCAAAGGAAACGATTGTATCAAAAGTCTCTTTTGGAGGTATTTCCTGACAAAAAATAATTTTGTTGCTTAGCCCTATTTGTTCGGCTCGGTAACGAACAAAATCATGACTAATAGGATTAATATCACAATAGATTACTTGTTCAACTTGAGGGCAAAGAGCAGCAGCAATCGTATGAGTTCCAATCCCACCACCAAAATCTAACACCTGACCTTGAGCACAATCCACAATCAATCGCAGCGTATCTTCAATATAGTCATAACTTCCTAAATGCCAAGCTCCCAACTCAAATAAATAAAGCTCTCCTACTTTGTCCCGATAAAAATCTGCTGCTGTTTCCCAATGAAAATCTTTCTGACCTAAGTTAGTCAGTTTTTGCTGGCCACTTTCTAATTTTAGATCTAGTGTTTTTGAATCTAAATGCAAAAAATCCTGTAGATGTTGCTTTAAGTTAAATGAATCTTTCCAAGAACTGCTTAAGAAAGAAGGAACTGATATCTTGGTCATTAAATTGATTTAATCTATTTTTATCTGTGAAATTACCATATATCAACTATAAATTCAAGATTTTATATAAAAGATTCTAAATATGACTTTCCCTTTCAAGGTGGATAAAAATCCCACAAAAATTGCCTAATTATACCTGAGTTAGGGTTAACAACCTTGTTTTTCATGTTACGACGGGGTTTGGCAAAAAATTGAATGCTGAAGTCTTCTAAAAGTTGAGCAGCAAGTTTGTGAGAAACATAGCCGCGATCGGCAAAAATTTTCCCAAAAAGCTCACTCAATAAATCTGGAACGGGTTGGCGGTCATCAATATTACCAGGGGTAAGAGTCACATTTAAGAGTTGACCCAGTTCATTGACAACAATATGAAGCCTTAAAATACTAAGAAAAATACATTATTTTGATCGCGTAGTATCTCGCACAGAAGGAGCGTCACCCGTTCGCCGTCAGGCGTTCTCGAAGAGTAGGGTAGGTCTTTCCACAGGGTAGCAAGTAGCGTGCGATTGGCGTTCAACAGTCAACAATAAAAATGTCTTTCCTTTACATACATCCCTATACCTATTTTCAAGATAGTAAGAGCGGGAGCATTCGCAACGATGAGGGCAAAACTCATAAACTAACTTGATTCATAATGAATACAGGTGTTATCTTCGCTTTAGCTATGTATTTAACTTGGTTAGACAGCAATAGTTGGCTGATTGAAATCGGCAACCAAAGGATACTACTTGACCCTTGGCTAGTTGGTTCTTTAATTTTTGGCAATGCGGATTGGTTCTTCAAAGGTTCCAGACCTCAAGAACGTCCAATACCGGAGAATATCGATTTAATTTTGCTGTCTCAAGGTTTGGAAGACCATGCTCACCCACCAACACTCAAGCAGCTTGACCATAAAATTAAGGTTGTAGCTTCTCCAAATGCAGCAAAAGTAGTGCAAGGATTGGGTTACACCTCTGTAACATCCCTAGCTCATGGTGAAAGTTTCACTTTAAATAATCGAGTAGAAATTAAGGCTTTTCCTGGGTCGCAAATTGGCCCTACTCTCGTAGAAAATGGTTATTTGTTCAAAGAGTTAGAAACTGGTTTAACACTCTATTATGAGCCTCACGGCTATCATTCTCCACAACTGAAACAGTTTGCACCAATAGACGTAATAATTACGCCAATTATGGATATGGGATTACCGTTGCTGGGGCCGATTCTGAAAGGAACGAACAGTGCATTGGAAGTAGCAAAGTGGTTACAACCACAAGTAATGCTCTCCACAGCGGCTGGAGGAGATGTGATTTTTGAAGGATTGCTAACAAAGTTCTTAAAGACTGGGGGAAGTTTTGAAGAGTTTCGTTCTTTGTTAGAAAAGAATAATCTTTCTACACAATTAATTGAACCATTACCAGGCGATCGCTTTGAACTACGCTTAGAAAAGCGAGCATTAACAATTTAAATTCTCGTAAGCGTCATTTGTCAGTTTTTATTCCCTATCTCACCCCTGCCCCTCTGCCCCTCTGCTCCCCTGCTCCCCTCCTCACAGAAGGTTCTGGTTTTTTGTTTTCACTCGCTGATATAACTCTTCCATCGTTTCAATAAAGGAATTATCTTTTTGCCAAAAAGCGGGGAAATCTCCCTGCTTCTTAATCAGAATTGCCGATACACCGCTTTGAGTTGAAACTTCGATAGTTTGTGGTAATCGCTTTGTACCTAACCAAAATTCCCTAGCAGTTGGCTTTTGGTCAACAGAGCTTTTCTCTAGTTTCGTATAAAATGATGTAGAAACTTCTAAAGTAATTTCTTTAGCATTTAATTCCTCAGAAAGTGCTTTACCTAATGGTGAATTAGCTAGTTTGCTCTGTAGTTCTGCTTTCGATAATCCTCGAAGTTCAAATAACAGAAACGGATTATTATCCAATTGGGAAGCAACTAGATAATAAACTCCAGCAATGTGTTTACAAGGATTGGCATAATCTGGGCAAGAACATTGTGTTTTAAAGTCTTTGTTACTGTGAGGTAATAGGTGTAATCCCAAGTCAGAAAAAGAATCTTCAATGTTTTCTGGCACTTCGTTGAGTAGCAGACGGGAAACAATGCTGGCTTTAGATGAAAGCTTTTGAATAACTTCATTCCAATTTGTTTTAGCAATAGGTTTAATTTCAATTGCTATATTGTAAGTTGGTTCTTTATACACTCCGAAGTAAGGATTAATTGAGCCTTTAACTTTAGCGGTGATTTTATTTTGTTCAATTTCAAAGCTTTTGACTTTACCACCACGCGCATAGGAGCGTCCTCGTTGGAGTCGGCCGTCATCGGTGAAGGCTTCTAATGCTTGAATAAAGCGATCGCCCCACCAAGTTCGACTAAATTTAGCCATAATAATTTACTCCAAAATTGCACTCTTATTTAATGAAATCAATTGTTTAAAAGCTTCATTATCCAATTCTGTGAGCCAAGATTCATCACTATCAACTACAGTAGCAGAGAGTTTTTTCTTATCTTCAATCATTTGGTCAATTCTTTCTTCTAGAGTACCAATAGCCACAAATTTATGCACAAATACATTCTTTTTCTGACCAATCCGAAAAGCGCGATCTGTTGCTTGGTCTTCAACTGCTGGGTTCCACCAGCGGTCAAAGTGGAAGACGTGATTAGCTTTAGTCAAGGTAATACCCACGCCCCCAGCTTTTAGAGAAAGGATAAACACAGATGGTTCTGTATCGGGGTCTTGAAATTCCGCAATCATCTGTTCTCGACGTTGGCGATTTGTACCACCATGTAGATAGTAAGTATTACAATGTAAACTATGCTTGATATGCTTTTCAATGTTTTCGCAAACTTCCGTAAATTGGCTGAATATTAATAGACTTTCACCTTCAGCAACTGCTTCTTCTACCATTTCGGCTAAACGACTAAGTTTGTGCGATCGCTCTGTCGAAAAATCGCTATTATCTTGCAAAAATTGGGCTGGATGATTACAAATCTGCTTCAATTTCATCAAGGTTGACAAAATCATTCCTTTGCGTTGAATGCCTTCAGCCTCTTGCAATTTTTCTTCGACATCTTTCACCACTACTTCGTAAAGTGATGCCTGTTCTTTTGTCAAGTTAGTGTAGAGTTTTTGTTCAACTTTATCTGGTAAATCGTTGATAATGGATTGGTCAGTTTTGACTCGTCGCAAAATTAGAGGTTCAACTAACTTCTTCAGGGTGGTTGATTTTACTCGGTCATTGTCTTTTTGAATTGGAACCTCAAAGGACTTGCGAAACTGTGCTTCTTTACCCAAGTAACCAGGATTGAGAAAATTAAAAATTGACCATAAATCCAGCAAGCGGTTTTCTACAGGAGTTCCTGTTAATGCTAATCGGTGTTTTGCCGAGAGTTTGAGAATAGCTTTAGTTTGGGCAGCTTTGGGATTTTTAATATTTTGGGCTTCATCGACAACAAGGCGTTGCCACTCAACACCATTGAATAACTTCTCATCCTTGCGAGCCAGCGTAAAGGAGGTAATCACCACATCGTATTGTAGACAGGTGGCTTTAAAATCTGCGGGATTTTGCAAGCGATCGCTACCATGATGCACCATAGTTTTTAAATGAGGCGCAAACTTAGCAATTTCCTTCTGCCAATTGCCCACAACAGAAGTAGGTGCAATCAACAGCGTTGGTAAGAGGGATAAGGGGGATGAGGTAGTTAATTTATCTCCCCCTGCCTCCCCTGCTCCCCCTGCTTCATAGAACTCCTTCTCCTGCACGAGTCGGGCAATTACCTGCACAGATTTACCCAAACCCATATCATCTGCCAGACAGCCATTTAATCCCAACCCTTCTAAATATTGCAACCAAGAAACACCACGTTTCTGGTACTCTCGCAAATTGCCTTGCAGATTTAGCTCCTCTGAAATTGGCTCAAGGCGACTTTTGTCTTGAAGCTTTGCCATCATCTCTGCCAAGACTTCATCATGTTCAATTTCCCATTCTTCTCCAACTTCAGCACTGCGTTGCAGAAACTCCAGCAGATTCATCTCTGGTTGCTTATCGCCGTGAGATTGCCAGAATTCGAGTAACTGCTGCATTTTATCCCGATCTAGTTCCATCCACTGACCGCGAAAATGCACTAAGGGAGCCTTAGCATTAATGAGTTGTTCCCATTCCTGTCGGGTGACAACTTGCTCGCCAATTGCCAACTCATATTGATACTGTACCAGCGAGTCTAGACCGAAATAGCTTTTTGATTCGCCCTTAGTAGGAGCTTGTTTGGGACTTGATGCTTTGAGGCGAATTTTAGCACGCCGCCGACCAGCAGGAGTATACCAAGCAGGCACAATCACCTTAAAGCCTGCATCTTCCAACAGCCAAGCACTTTCTTGGAGGAAGTCAAACGCTTCTTCTAAGGTAAGTTGCATTCCTGTAGGTTTATCTGTTTCCAATCCCTGCCACAATTTAGGATACATCCGTGCCGCGTAACCCAGATTCAGCAGCAAATTAGTTTCAAAGTCTTTGCCAAACTGCTTGTGTACGCCAGCTTTAGTTTTTTGATTCATAATCCAGTAATCAGCTAAAGACTGCTTCAGCGAAGGGTCTTGTTTGCTGGCTATCAGAAACTGCATTTGCCAATTTTCTATCTCTTCAGCAGCAGGGGAATACAATTGAAAGCAGAGATAAAAAGTAGAATTAGCTTGGCTACGCGTAATTTTGGTTTTCCAGTCTAGCCATTGCTGATATTCTGCCAAAGCAGTTTTTGTTGTCAGTGGGTTATGGCGATGGGGATAAAGGCAGTAGGAAACGAGAGAATCTGCAATTTGTTTGTCAAAGGCAGCTGTAGAAGGTGTGTGTGTAACTAAATCGTAGATTACAGACTCCGAAAAATGACGCAACAATCTTTCTTTGTCAAAAAACTCAATACTGCCGCTAGATATTGCAGCACCTGAGACACAAATCAGCGGTATGTAGTCAACATATTTTTGAATATTAGCTTCGTATTGTTCAGAAAGAATTTCCCAAGTTCCGTAGATTTCAAATGGCTGCAAAGTCTCTTGCTTGGTTTTTTTCTTAGTTTTCGCAGTTTCTAACTGCCGATATTTCAGTGCGGGAATATATTGATCTTTGAGAATTACTGGTTTAAAGGCTTGAGTGTAGTGATACCAAAATAATAAATCCGAACCAAGTTGCAGTTCTCTGATATTGTATAGTGCTAAAAAATGGATGTCATTCAAGAGTTTAATGATATTCTTGGCAGATACTATTTCATAGCAATCCACTTGCCAATATTGAAACTCCTCATAGTCTTCAGGAATTTCGGCTTCTAGATATTTGATTAACTCTGGTGAGGGTAGGGGTTGATTATTAGCAGTTGGTAGGGCAAAGTATTTTGGAGAAATGCGTTGGCTTAATTGAGCAACTGGTTCTTTGATTCCTAACTCCTGCACTAAAAAAGTAACTAATTCATCCTTTGCCAGATGTCCGGGATGAGTTTGTTGGCGCTTAGAGCGACTTTTTTTAAGTACAGGGGTTTCTACCCACAAATAAAAAGCCCCCGACTGAATAAAGTCAGTTTCTGCGTTTGGTATCCAAGTGCCATGAAGGATTTGCATAGTTGCGATGCCTCCGGACTGTATAGAAATTCTGGCGGTTTAGAATTACTTTACCAAAGTCAGGCATTGCATAAATGATGATGTAATCATCAAATCGTAGAACCTACATTACGCAGGTCAGTTTGAAAATCTTGGTATTTTTCATAAACATCCTCTAACAAGGGTTTCAGGTATTGAACTTGTATTCTATGCTCTGCGATGTCTGACGACAAGCCGCAAAGCGTCTACGCTACATAACATTTCATCAATTTAGGTTAAATCGATAAAATTAGTGAATTCGCTACTTACAAGCGCTATTTAAACTCCATAAGATGAGAATCGAAACAAACTCACTATTTCACCTGGAGTTACCAATGAATAAACAACTTACTACTAACGTTTTAGCTATTATCGTTAGCGTGGTTGGAACATGTTCCGTTATTACACCTGCTTCAGCTGGTTTGACAACTGCAATAAAAGGAATAACAAAAACTGAAGTCCCAAAAATAACAGAAAGTGTAACTCAAACCACTGCTATTGCTGAAGTAGGACAAGGCGTTACAGCTGCTGTCCAAGAGACAACTCATACCACCGTTGGCCAAGTGGCAGGAGTTGCAACTGATTCTACAACAACTGCACAAGTACAAGACCCCAGTCAAGTTCAACTACCGTCCTTGGATGACCTAACAAAGATTGTTCAAACAACTGGTGAGGCTACGGTTGGAATTCAAATCGACCAGCAGAGTACTCAAGTTGATGCAAAAGCCGACCTAGGAGTAGAAATAGCGAATTTCGCCGAAGTTGGTATCTGTTTAGATGCTAATGCAACCCTAGGAATTGTTAATCAAGGTAGTTCGGCTAATTGTTCTGAAGCAGTTAATACTTCACCCGAACCGATTGAAACTCCACCTGTTGTTATACAAATTCCACCCGATACAGATGAAAATAACTCCGTTCCCGAACCTGCAACTCTCGGAGGACTTGCTTTGTTAGGAGTTTACTTTATTTCCCGCCGTCGTCAAGTCTCTTAATACGCGTTACTGTAAAAAGGAAATCGAAAAACTTGCTTTAACAGCTTGCATTCATAAAATGTAAAATGTTAGTTATTTTAAATGCTATGGTTCGGAATAATTTGCCTTGGCAAGGGACTCCCGATTTCCAATCATTCTTGTTGAGATATGATGAGCAGGGTTACGCCGCTCGGTGGCAGAGTGCAATGGTGAGTGATGCTGCTGCCACAAACGCCGCTGTCGCTCGAATGTGGTTCCAGACAGTCCAGTTGGCAAGGTAGCTAGTCCATAACTTTGCGCCTTCAGTGCTGCTCGACTCGACCTTCGCCAGCGCTTCGTTCAGCGGCACGTTGAACGCGATTGTCACGCCTAATGTACCGACGAGATAGAGCAGGCTGCCGACGAGCAAGTAGGCGACACCGGGTTGATGCCACTTTAACAGTGAGAATACTAAAACAAGGATACAAACTGCGCCTGTTCCAAGAAATGCTGTCATAAACAATGGATTAATCGCTGTGATATTGATAGATTGCATGGCGGCAATGCCCTGCATCGGCTGAAGTCGGCCAAGGGCATTCATCACGAAGGCTGAGAAGGCGAAGAAGACCCCAGCCATCAGCCCGCAGCCCAGTGCTGCGAAAAGCTTTAATGCAAAAAGCGAGTCGTCAAAATTTACCATATAAACCTCTTGCAGATTACTGCCCAACGCCTTGTGAGTGCATTGTAGCGAGCGCATTGTCAACCTTGGTTTATTGCGCTTGGTTCCATGTAGATAATTTCCCAAATGTGGCCATCTAAGTCACTAAATCCATGTCCATACATAAAACCGTGGTCTTGTGGCTCATTGTAAGTTGTTCCACCAGCGGCGACTGCCTTGCGAACCATTTCATCGACTTGTTCTCGGCTATCAGAAGACAAACACACAAGCACTTCTGTGTTTTTTGTGGCATCACAAATTTCTTTGGGAGTAAAAGTCTTGAACTTGTCGTGAGTCAATAGCATAACGAATATGTCATCGCTCACGATCATGCAGCTAGCCGTCTCGTCAGTAAATTGACTGTTAAAACTGAAGCCAAGTTTAGTAAAAAACTCGATAGACCGATTGAGGTCTTTTACTGGCAGATTCACGAAAATTTTAGTAGCCATGTTTTCTCCTCTTGACATTATGTGTATGAAATATCGACAAGCGGATGCTAATGTTTCGGTTGATTCATGTCATGCAGACCGCTAGTTAACCGTCTATCCGTGGCAGGCGAGACTCAAGTCTTCGCCAAGAACTCGTCGAGGCAGTCAAAGCTGGAGTTCCACCCGGCGATGACCCCCATCTGTTCATGCTTGCGACGCTCCTCAACAGACTCATGCATAATCTGAAGTGTGAGTTTGGTATTGCCGTTTAAATCCTCGAAAACCGCCGTCATAACTATTCCTCTTGGCAGATCGGCGTTCACGACCTTTTCAAAGCCTTCATCAAATTCATCACTGGTAACAATCCGCTCAAAGGGCACGATTTCACGGAATACACCTTTTACTGGGTACTCCGTGCCGTCTGGGCCAATCATGATGTAGCGCCATTTACCGCCCGGACGCAGATCCAGTTGAGTCACCCGCGTCGTGAAGCCTTTGGGTCCCCACCACTGCGCCACATGTTTCGGATCGGTCCATGCCTTATACACGAGTTCGCGTGGCGCGTTGAAGACGCGGGTAATGACGATCTCGCGTTGGGATTGAGCATCAATGGAATCATTTTTGTTGCCCATCTTGTTTCTCCTGGATTTGTAATTCATGCAGGTAATCATCCAGCCGATCGAGGTTGTCTTCCCAGAATTGGTGATATTGCTCAATCCAATCCGCTGCCTCCTTGAGTGGCTCCGCTTTGATCTGGCATGGTCGCCATTGAGCCTCACGACCCCGTGCGATCAGTCCGGCACGTTCCAGCACCTTGAGGTGCTTGGAGATTGCAGGAAGACTCATCTCGAAGGGCTTAGCTAACTCAGTCACCGATGCCTCACCCTTGGCGAGGTGAGCCAGGATCGCGCGCCGTGTGGGATCGGCAAGGGCGGCAAAGGTAACGCTCAATCGATCGGTAGACATCTTTATTTAACCGTATGGTTAATTATCTACTAGGTTAAATGTACTATTAGAAAATGTCAAGTGCTGACTTAACCTATTTGTTATCTGAACAATTACAACTTCAGTAGACCGAAAAGTTCTGCGATCGCTAAAAAATAGTAGTCTACAATACCGTTTTTTGGAAAATGTAGAAGTGCTGATAGGCTTAGATAAATGATAAGATTAGCTTATAAAAAAGCCCTAAAAATCAACCAAAATCAGCCGGACGGTAAACAAACTTCGCAGGCTACCCCATAGTTGCGGTCTACTGCTTGACGTAGAAACTCAAGCATCTGTTTGAGGGTAAATAGATGAGAGAAAACTTGTCTATAACTTCTTTTTAAAAGGCTGACATAATGCCATACTAGATAAATCCAAATATTAATAATTAAAAATGCCAAAGCTACAAATAGAAGCCGAATAATGGGATTTTTAATAGTAGTTTTTATTCGGCACTGGTTTTTCATGCGGTAGCTACTCTCAATCCCAAAACGGAGGCGATAGTCATCATGTATTGAATGTAATGACAACTTAACTTTATAGACGGCGTAAACAAAAAATTCCCGCCCATGTGCGCGTCTTTTACCATTTTTGTATGTACAAACTATCCACACTGGAAAAGTTACTGAGCCATATTGATCACTATTTAAAGTGTAATTTGTCTTGTAACTGCGCCTGCCTCTAATCAGTTGTTTAGTACCTCCATATTTGCCTCGAATAATGGCTGGCATTTCAAATGGAATATCCAAAGCTTGCAACCAACGAATCACTGGAACACAAAAGAATTCCCTATCTAAATACAAGCGCTCAATTCTCAGGTTTAAAGGCTCAATTAGTGCTAAAAGATAAGTGATAATTGCAACTAAAGTGTTTTTTTGTTGAACAGCTTTAATAGCTAAGGTGACTCGCTTATTCTTCTTGATAACATAGACAGTAGCGTAAGCATAGAAAGAACAAGTACCACTTTTTGCTTGACTTCTATAAATATATGGTGCTTCTAATGGTGATGGCTCCCCATAATATGGAATGCGCGTTAAAGTCGATGGCAATTTTCTGTTCTCCTTGTCGTATACCAGTTGGCAAGCGACTTTGGAGTGCTTTATTTAAAGCATCTTCCAACAAAGGAAGGTCTGAATACTTTTCTAAGTGATAGCGAATATCATTACTAGTCGGAACATTTTTTAAGACTTTAGTAGTATTTTCAATGCTATCCCTTTGGGTTGCAGCTCGAATTAAAATTTCAAAGATATTCCTTTGTTCACACTTACCTTGAGTTGGAATTGGAATGTTTTCAGTTAAACAGTTAACCACTTCATTCAAGGTTTTATTATCAGTTAGAACTGGGGTAGTTGCAGTCATAGCCAAACCAGATATTTCTCTAGTTCAATTTTCCCGCAACTCCTTGACAAGATTCTCTAAAATCCTACCATAACCATGTTCTGGTGCAAGATTCGGTCTTACCTCTTGACTAACTTATTAGTTTTACTTATATTTTAACTCTAACTAAGACATTCAACGCTGGTCTTTAAAAGTACAAATTTTTAGAAAAATCCTACTGAAACAGGTATTCATGACAGAGCGATCGCAGAACTTTTCGGTCTACTGAAAGTGAATATATCTGGAATGCACCTTCTAGATGAAAAGTGGGACGAAGGCAAACAGATACAGCCGCAATTACAAGAAATTTTTGCACAAGTAAAGAATGCTGCCTACAAGATTATTCAACGTAAAGGAGCAACTTCCTATGCTATTGGTTTGGCAGTAGCCCAAATTGCACAGTCAATTTTACGTAATTAAAACCGAGTTTTAACTGTCAGCATCCTCATCAATGATATTCATGGTATTCAAGATGTGTGTTTGAGTTTACCTGCGGTAGTTAACCGTCAGGGCGTTATACCAATTCGTAATTCGTAATTCGTAATTCGTAATTAAGAAAGTCCCATTTAGTCTAGGTTTCTGGGTTTGGATCTGTATCATTATTTTTGGGAAATGGTATTACTAGGGTTTTGAATCTCTCGCTGAATCAAACCGAATTACAGCAGTTACAACACTCTAGCAAAATTCTCCGCCAGACTCTTGAACAACTCAATATTTAACTTAGCGATGGCGTTTGGCTGAAATTCAGCCCACATGTTTCAATGCTCACGACTATAGCCGATACAGTTTATGCCGATCGCTTTTGTATTATCCCATTTCACTAAAATCCTGATACAAATAATATAATGTCCCATTGAATAATTGTGATTGCGTACTCCTTTGGAGAACCCGAAGGGTACGAAGTGAAGCAATCCCAAAACCCCTGTGATTGCTTCGTTCCACTTCGTTGCACTCGCAATGACATATCATAAGTTATTTGCCGGACATGATGAGAACCTAAGTTTTCAGCTATTAACCAAGCAGAGTAAATTTGAAGAGGAATTCAGAAGCCAAAATTACTCTTCGTGGGTAAATAAATTCGGAAATTATTTCAACTGTTTATTGCAAGCGCACAGATACACTACCTGCATGAGCTGGTAAACCTTCTGCTTCTGCTAGTGTCACGGCTGCTTTGCCTAGTGTCTGCAATGCTTGTTTATTACATTCCAAATAGGTAATTCGTTTGAGAAAATCATAAACACTCAAGCCAGAGGCAAAGCGGGCAGAACGGGCAGTTGGCAATACATGGTTGGGGCCTCCTAAATAATCGCCAATCGCTTCTGGGGTATAGCGTCCTAAAAACACACTACCAGCACACTTAATTTGATTGGCAAGCAGTTGGGGGTTATCTACGCACAATTCCACATGTTCTGGAGCTAATTGATTAAGCAGTGGTATACTTTGCGCTAAATCGCTGACCAGAATCACAGCTGCATGGTTTTGCCAACTGGCACGGGCGACTTCTGTGGTGGCTAGGTTGGTGAGAATTTGCTCAACTGCCGCTATCACTTGTTGCGCGAAGATTTCCGAATCAGTAATTAAGATTGACTGGGCACTAGGATCGTGTTCTGCTTGCGATAGTAAATCCCAGGCTATCCAGTCTGGGTTGTTCTGGCTGTCAGCTACTACTAAAATTTCTGAAGGCCCGGCGATGCTATCAATGCCAACAGTACCAAATACTTGACGCTTGGCTTCAGCAACATAAGCATTACCGGGGCCGACAATTTTATCTACAGGGGCAATACTTTCTGTACCATAGGCTAATGCTGCGATCGCTTGCGCCCCACCAATGCCATATATTTCTGTAACTCCAGCAACTTGGGCAGCTGCTAATACGGCGGGATTAATCTCACCGCGAGGCATTGGGACTGTCATGACAATTCTTTCGACACCGGCAATTTTGGCTGGTAAGGCATTCATCAACAAAGAACTCGGATAGCTAGCCCGTCCTCCTGGTACATAAATTCCCACTTGCGACAGCGCTACCCAATTTAATCCCAGTTTCACCCCTACTGTATCGGTATAGCCAATATCTTGCGGTAGTTGTTTTTGATGAAAAGCCGTAATTCTTTCAGCAGCCAGTTCTAGTGCTGCCTTGACATCAGCAGAACATTGTGCCGCCTGTTCGGCGATAAAGGTTTCGCTCAGATGCAGAGATTGGGGATTGTAGCGGTCAAAGCGGCTAGTGTAGTCTTTGACTGCGGCATCACCACGCACTTTGACATCAGCTAGAATGTCGCGTACTGTCCCACTAACATCTACTGTAGCTTCCCGGCGATCGCTAACAAGGGTTTTAAATTTGACAGAAAAATCTTTGTCGGTAGTTTGAAGTAGCTGCATGGACAGTATCTTGAAAGCGGTGAGGTTAATAATTTAGTTTAAAGCCGGAGTGACCCAATTGAGCCAAGAGAAATGTAGAGGGCGATCGCATAAGGGGCCTGCCGAGATCGGCTCACATGAAAATACGTTGTCAATAAATGTTGCAGAGCGTGCTTTAGAGATTTACTAAACTTGCCCGAAAATATCACACCCCTTCCAGTCTCAAAAAATGTATTCGTCCTGATGCTTCCCCAGCAATAATCAATACACCATCGGGTGCAACTGCACAGCACCTCATATCACTCTCCCCTATGAAACTGGCAATTACTTTCCTTGTTTGCAAATTCCAGACTTTAAGTGTGTTGTCACTTGAAGCAGAAATTACATACCTGTCATTAGGGGTAAAAGTAACATTCCATACTATATCGCTATGACCAGTGAGAGTAAAAACCTCTTTTGCTGTTTCTAGATTCCAAACTTTGAGAGTATTGTCTCGCGAACCAGAAATCACATGCTTGCCATCGGAACTGACTGCAACTGCTTCTACTGAATCGCTATGACCAGTAAGGGTGAACAGTTTCTTTCTTGTTTTCAGATTCCAGACTATGAGTATGTTGTCACTTGAACCAGAAATTACATATTTACCATCGGGGGTGACGGCAACTGCATGTACTGAAGCTTTATGACCAGTGAGGGTGAAAAGTTTCTTTCTTATTTTCAGGTTCCAGACTTTGAGTGTGTAGTCATTTGAACCAGAAATTACGTATTTACCATCGGGGGTGACGGCAACTGCTCTAACATAGCCGCTATGACCTGTAAAGGTACAGACCTCCTCTGCTGTTTCCACATTCCAAACTTTAAGAGTGTTGTCAAATGAGCCGGAAATTACATATTTACTATCGGGAGTGACGGTGACTGGATCTACCGAAGAACTATGACCAGTGAGGGTGCACAACTCTTCTACTGTTTCCAGATTCCAGATTTTAAGAGTTTTATCTGATGAACCAGAAATTACATATTTGTTATCGGGGGTGATGACTACTGTATTGACATATTCGTTATGACCAGTGAAGGTACAGACCTCCTCTGCTGCTTTCAGTTTCCAGATTTTAAGAGTTTTATCTGATGAACCAGAAATTACATATTTGCCATCAGGAGTGACTGCTACAGCCTTGACATCTTCACTGTGTCCAGTGAGTGTACAGACCTCCCCTGCTGTTTCTAGATTCCAGATTTTAAGAGTTTTGTCCGATGAACCAGAAATTAAGTACTTGCTATCGGGGGTAATGGCAACACTAGTGATCCAGTCGCTATGACCAGTGAGGGTACACACCTCCTCTGCTGTTTCTAGATTCCAGATTTTTATAGTGTCATCCCATGAACCTGAAATCAAATGTTTCCTATCTGAGGTGATAACGATACTACTTACCCAGGTGCTATGACCAGTGAGGGTACAGACCTCCTCTGCTGTTTCTAGATTCCAGATTTTTATAGTGCCGTCCCATGAGCCAGAAATTAACTGCTTACCATCGAGGGTAACAGTGACCGCTGTTACCCAATGGCTATGACCAGTGAGGGTACACACTTCCTCTGCTGTTTCCAGATTCCAAATTTTGAGAGTATTGTCGGATGAACCAGAGATTAAATGCTTACTATCTAGAGTGACAGCGACTGCATTTACCGAGGAGCTATGACCATAGAGCGTACAAACCTTCTCCCATGTTTCCAGATTCCAAATTTTGAGAGTATTGTCCTGGGATCCAGAAATTAAATGCTTGCCATCGGGAGTTACAGTGACTGCATTTACTATATAGTTGTATTCCTCATCTAAATCATCTAAATCTACATTGTATTCCTCATCTAAATCTACACTGCCATTATGAGCTGTAAGGGTACACACCTCTTCTCCTGTTGACAGATTCCAGATTTTAAGAACACCATCAAATGAACCAGAAATTAAGTGCTTACCATCAGGGGTGACAGCGACAGCTGTTATCACATGGTTATGACCAATGAGGGTGCGTAACAACCTTCCACCGGGAAGACTTAAACTAGGTGTGAGGAGACGCAACCAAGTAGTTTTGTTTTGCTGTGCTTGTTCCAGTAATGTCTGAATTTCAGGTACTTTAAAGCAGTGCATTCGCCCCCATAATTGCTCTACTAGTTGCGTTTTATCCTTTGCTAAAATATGCGCCGACAGTCGCAATGCTCCTTGCACAAGCTGTAAATTCTCATCATGAGGCAATAAATCATAATCTGCTATCAAAGCATTTATATTGATATGTTCTAACTTTGCTTCCAACCAACGGAAGTCAAACAGTAATCGTTGTAATTCCGTTCCTTGCCCCCCTGCAAGTAAGTGAACGGCTAGCTGCTGGAAAATATAGCCGTCGTTTGTGAGTGTATGCCAACCATCGAGGCATTTTTGACTATAGGCATTTAACAGGCGATTGTGTAGCGCACCTAACCCATCATTGTAGCTCTTCTCATCTGTACCACCCCATCTTGTTTGCGGGGTAAGGTTCTGCGATATCACCTGCTTTCTAACATAATCAAACTGCAAGTCATGCAACCTTAAACATCCGGTGTCATCCCACTGTGCTAGAGACTTTTCTACCAACTCATCTATTACATCCAACGTTTTACTCTTACTAAAGCCCTCCACTTCCCAAAAAGTCTGCAAAACTACTTCCGGTATTGGTGTATCTTCAGGGAAGACAGCAAAATCTAAATATCGCTCTTTCACCTCCAGTTCTAACGCCTCGACACTCACCTTAATTGCCTTAAATAAGTCAGGATAAGGATAATCTGGAAATTTTTGCTGGATTGACTCTAAATTTGCATCACGCAGGCTTTCTAACACATACTTCCAACGGCTTTTCGGCTTACCCCGCAACATCGCCCCAACCATTGACAGTGCCAGGGGTAAATATCCACATTCACGCGCTACCTCTTTTGCTTGTGCTGGTAAGGCTTGTACATCTTGTTTTCCCCACTTCGCTAACAGTGCTAGTGCCTGTTGCTCATCTAGAATAGAAAGCTGATGTTCTTCCGCTCCTAAACTAGTAATTATGCCAGCATTACGGGTAGTAATCAGCAATTGAGAACGTTCTTCCAAAACATCAAATGCTGTTGCGTGTTCTAAATCCCAGATATCATCCAAAATAAGCAAACAAGTCTTATTTGCCAACAACTCCCGCAAGCGTGCTTTAGCTTCGGAAAAGTTTGTAAACACTGCTTGTTCATCTCCTAGCACCTTTGCGAGTTTCGCTTGCTCAATTAGGACTTGCGGTGTTTGCCCCAGTGTCAACCACAATACTCCATCGGGGAAAGCTTGTCTTACTTCTTCATCCCAGGCAAGTGCTGTTGCCATGACAGTTTTGCCAATTCCGCCCATACCTTGCACGCCAACACTGCGACTTGTACCAGTGATGGCCACGAATTTATTTGTCTGAGCCAGCACTTTATCTTTTAAAGGTGCTAGTTGTTCTGGACGAGGTAAAAAATTCGGCGGTAATTTTGGCGGATAAAGATAAAAGCCTAAAGATGCAAAATGAGATTTTACATCAGTTGTTTTTTTTTAATAACTCTGTTAAATCATCTCGCCCAATATCACTTAAGGCTGTTTCTAATTCACCTAGCCTACCTCTTTGCTCTAACCACTCCCAAACACCGTGCGCTTCTCTTCCCTGTTTCAAACCAGCACGTTCGTGTAGCTTGATATCAAAATAATCTGCTAAATTTTGCCAGTCTTGTGTCAGCCTTTGACAGATAATAATTTTAGTTTTACCCGAATATTGCATACTAGCTTTTTTAGCAGATTCTGTGGTTACAGATTCTATACTAATTTTTGCGTCAAGTTTAGTTGGATTGGATTTTGGTATTAGTACAGGAACTGACTCTCCAGATACCCCAGCTAACATAATGGCATTACGAGCAATTCTGAAGGCAAATTCTACAGGTGTTCCTTCATCATATTGCGGATTATAAGCTGTAAGAGCATCATAAAAACCAACAGCAAATTCAAGTGCTGCTTTGTCCTCAATTTTATCATTCATGCCAATGACATAATTAATGTGTTGAACAATAGCATTTGCCTGCACTTGTGAATAGCAAGCATTCAACAGCACACACTCAACTTGTTTAGCAAAATTTTCAAACAATCCAGCTAATGCTTCTCCCGTAACAAACTGTAAATGTCCCGTTTCATCCTCAAAGCATAAACCCTTGGTTTCTTGACCATGACCGGAAAAATGGATGATATTGGGTCGAAAATCTAAAATGGCAGAGCGAATGTCACGCGGCCGTACCGCCAAATAATATCGTAATTCAAACTTATCTCGACCTTGCGATCGCAGCAAACCCTCTTGAATATCCCGCACTTCCTCATCTAGGCGCAAGCGATTTGTTGGCTTAGGATTTGCAGCTAAAATTAAAATTCTCTTAACAGCGGGGTTGCTGCTCACGGACGACGACAAATAGTGTTACTTTTTTAGTATAGACATTTAAGATAGTACTTAATAAATTTCTGTAAGTATCTAGGGTTTGCCGAGATACTTGTAAATTAGGATACGTTGTACAGTTATACGATCCATATTTGCAAAATCTCGGCCAAGGGATAAAGTCGAATTTAGAGCTATTCAAAAAGTTTCATCGCCTGTGGGTTCTTGGTAGGCTTGACCTGGCTTACTATGACGATATTCAGCGACCACGGGATAAACAAGACTGCGTATGCGATTGAGGGCACCCACCGGACGATGAACGGCTAGACCGTTCCAGGGGTAAAATTGCAGATTTTCAGAGAAATTGTTTTGTTTTTGAGAATCAATGAATTGATGCTTAACAGTGAGACGACCAACAGTAAAGAAGGGTGATTCGCTTTCTTTCCAGACAATGGTGGGATCGTCTATAGACATGTCTGGACTGGTTTGGAACTGGATACCAAAATCCCAACAGTACTGTGCATCAGATTTGGCCAGGGATTGAATTAATTCTTCGCGGTAGTAATTATCTGGCTGATTTTTGTCTAAACCGAGGGCTTTGGCGCGATCGCTAAAGGGAAATGTCGGAATTCCTGGTCTAGACTGGAAGGGAATTCTATTGTGTGGCGGTTTTGCAGAAACCGGAGTAAATGCATATTTAACCACCGCCGGATATTCAACTGGAACTACACCAGTCTGCGAGGCATCAAAATCTGGGTTGAGACCCAAAGCAGATGCTGAACCACTCCAATATCGTTCGGTAAGCAAACTCTGGGGCGCAGGTGCGGTAATTGTATTCAACGCCAAGAACTGCAAAGGATGTAGGAGTAACCACTTGAGCGCTGCTTGTTCTGACTCCACCACAGCACTAAAAAAGCCGTAGTAATCGCGGATGGTTTTGATAAAAAATATCTCTGCGTTTTGGACAATAATATCCTGGGTTTTCGACTCATGGCTTTGTGTCAGTCGTTCACCTTCCACGCCAATTATTTTCACTGCCATTGAGCGCGTGTCTGAGACATAATCTTTTTCTACTTTGGTGCGCCCGTTAGCAAATCGCAGCCAAACAGGATATTGTTTGGGTTTGGCGAGCAAACCTTGCTTAATGGAAATCGCATTGAGTTGGGCAGCAGTCAATGAGGCGCGTTTGCTTAATTCACTTTTAATTGCGTCCTCATCAATGTCGAAGATTTCGAGCGTTGCTTTCACACTACCGTGAGTTTTGGCATGAGTATCTCGCAATGCCCGCTCGGCATTTTTAAACAGATTATCCATCCGCTCCTTGGCTAGTGCAACCAAGCGATCGTAATATTGGCGTTCATCCTGTTCGGGATATTCTGTAAATAACTTCTTGCTCATAACCACCTTGAGTCATGTCGCTTTGCTTTAATTCGTAATTCGTAATTTAGCAATTTAAATCATGAATTACGAATTATTTGGTCATTCGCTTATTAAACTGATTGCCAATTTTGGTTATAGAATGAAACTCGATAGTTTTTGTCTTGTGAAATATTGCGATGCAGCAAATCTGAGAGGGTCTTAGTCTTATGAATCTCTTCCCAACCTACGGGTGAAAATGCTTCGGGATTGAAAATATGTTCTGCTAATAGAGGATTGGTTAAAGCTTGAGAAAAGGCATCAATTCCTATGAGTCTTCCTACTAAAGGTGGTAAGGCAGAATTAGGTCGCAGGTCTTCTGCGTAGAGTCCTATATAAAACTCGATATTGTCTACATGACCATACAACCGCTTCAGTTCTTTTTGAACGTTATCATTGCTACTAATTTGATTGAAATCATTAACTCGTGGATACTTACACATTTCACGATAGTCGTTATAACTTCTCACTTTTGCTGCACGACCCAGACGAATACTAGCTAACTCTGTTGGCACGAGAAAATCAGATGTATTAAATAAACTTAGTTCCGCTGCTGGTTGCGAACAAGTCTCCTCAAATAATGCTCCCAAACCTTTATTAATAATCATATCATTGTTCCACATCGTATCTGGTACAGGAACTTGCTGACCATCATAATTTATAGTATCGGGCAACATGCTATGCCAACGATAAACCAAGGTAAACTCTACCGACATCCAATTGGTGCGATACCATTTCTCATTACTAAAAGCGAGTGGGTCGGTAAAAAATTTGAAGTTATAGGGAGTAATGTGGTTAATATACTCTTCTAGTACAATTTTTAGCAGTTCGACCATCACGATATTTCTAGCTGTGTGGTAAAGCCTTTCATCATCCCAAGTCAGATAATTCTTAGCCAAGAGGTCGCATAAACGATTATGTTCTCGCAAGGCAAGAACATTTAGCATCACATAGCCAATTTGCACATTAGCCCGTTCTATTTCTAACCCCATCGCAAATAATTTTTGTTTCTTTTCTGGCGGAAAACTGTCTGCTTTGGGAATGAATTCGCCAGAATAAACATGAGGCATCCCTTCAAATTCTTTCTTGGGTTGTCCGTTTTCGTCATAGTAAAACGGTGGATATTCTTCACCATTGATGAACTGGCTTTTGAGCTTGCCCCCTTGATATGCTCTCAGTAAATGAGTAATTTGTTGGTTCAAACCATAGACACTACATAAATCGATTTGATGGTTAGAACTATTCTTGCGTGGTTCGTGGCGATCTGTTCGTAAAAAACTATCAGTAAACCATTGAACAAAGTACGGAAAAAGTAAAGTAGATTTAGGTGAGTATTTAGTCTCTCCTTTTTTCTTATACAGAACTGCTAAATCATCAACAGCAGGAAGATTTTTCTCAAAATTTTCCGCTGGCGTTAAATTAATTCCTAGATAGTTAGTATTAGTTAAAGGTTTCCAATCAAGAGGTGGTAAATGAAGTCCAGAATAGGTGCGATCGGTTAACGATTCCCAAGAGGTATAGGGAGACATTGTACTAAACGGATACGGACGTGTAGGAACTTTGTAAACAGCATTATTAATAAGAGTCTTGTTGACTATTTTGGCTAAACCTGGATTGCTTTGAATAAAGTTCCAAATTGGTTTAAATTTAGTTAAAGCGAATGTTTCAAGTTTATTTCTCAATCCGTCTTTTGATGTGTCTCTTTTTGAAGCCATAATTGTTTTTACCTTTTTTGCTTCAAGCTCTGTATTCAACCAAGCTAATTTTTTAGTTAAATTAATTTAACTAAAAAAATTGCTTCTATTAAGAATAAGATTTTACCTCCCTTCTCTAGGAGGATATCTCTTGAGTCAAAAAAGTTTACCCTCATAGGAAAAGTAGCAAAAGTTCGAGCTACAGTATGGTAAATCTTAATTTTTAAAAGGCAGGAAAAGCTAGAAAAAATAAAGGAAAATCAATTTACTTAAAATAAAAATGTAGTATTAGGCACAAAAATATTGCCCAAATCTCTGGTATATGCGGTATGATAATTATTCTGTTCTTGTATAAATAAGTATTTATATCCATTAGTACTAAGTACAACTGTTTGAGTTTATCCCTAGGTTGTCAAATGATCCAATATAGATATCAAGTTGGCGGTAGCCTAACCATAGATGCTCCTAGCTATGTACAACGACAGGCAGACGCACAACTATATGAAGCGCTAAAAGCTGGTGAGTTTTGTTATGTCCTCAACTCCCGACAAATGGGTAAGTCTTCGCTGCTAGTCAGAACTCGGCATCGTCTACAAAAAGAAGGGTTTATATGTACTAGTGTCGATATGACTAATATTGGCTGTGAAAACATTACTCCACAACAATGGTACAAGGGAGTAGTTGGTGAGTTATGGTTAGGTCTAAAATTATTAGGAAAGCTGAACCTAAAAGCTTGGTGGCAAGAGCAGGAAGATATCCCTTTACCCCAGAGATTGATTAGGTTCATTTCAGAGGTGCTATTGGTTCAACTTCCTGGGAAAAGAATTTTTATTTTTATTGATGAAGTTGATAGTATTAAAAATTTAGATTTTGCTGTTGATGACTTTTTTGCAGTGTTGCGGTTTTGCTATAACCACAGAGCAATCGATCCAGAATATAATCGCATTACATTTGTGATTTTGGGTGTGACAACACCATCAGAGTTAATTAGAGATCCCAATCGCACTCCATTTAATATTGGGAAAGCAATAGAATTGCATGGCTTTAACTTAAATGAAGTTCAGCCTTTAGCCAAGGGATTAATATTTAAAGAAAGTAATAGTCAAGCAATTCTCAAAGAAATTTTAGCATGGACAGCAGGACAACCTTTTCTGACGCAAAAACTTTGTCAGTTGATAGTGAGTTCTAGTCAAGATACAGTAAGTGGAAAACTGACTATTCCTCCTGGTACTGAGGCTTTTTGGGTAGAAAGTATTGTGAATTCCCGCATCATTCAAAAATGGGAATCTCAGGATGAGCCGGAGCATTTGCGGACAATTCGCGATCGCCTCTTGAGTAACGGGCAACTTGCAGGGCGCATACTGGGAATATATCAGCAGATTCTAGCTTTGGAAGATGTACCAACCGATGACTCTCAAGAACAAATGGAACTACTGCTGTCAGGTTTAGTAATCAAACAGCAGGGATATTTAAAGGTAAAAAATCGGATCTACCAAGCAGTCTTTAATTTAGAATGGGTTGTCAGACAAATGGAGAAACTGCGCCCCTACGCGCAACACTTTAGTGCTTGGATAATTTCCCAAGAACAAGATGAATCACAACTTTTGACGGGAACAGCATTGCAGACAGCACTAGCTTGGTCGAAAAATCAAAGACTCAGTGACTCAGATTATCGATTTTTAGCTGCGAGTCAGGAACTAGCAAAACGCAAAATTGAACGCGATTTAGCCGCAGAAAAACAGGCAAGACAAATTGAACGCGAAAAAGCAGAATTTGCTATTTTAGCTGCCAAACAAGCAAATCAAATTTTGGCAGACGCGCGTAAAACTGCTAAACGCAACGCTCAAAAACTGCGTTTGGGCAAACGTTGGATTGGGAGTATTGCCACAGGAGTTACCGGTTTAGCTCTTCTATTGCGTTTTACTGGACTACTACAAGGTATGGAGTGGACGATATTAGATAGCTTTTTTCAAGCACGTCCACCAGCAAAAATTGACCCTAGAATTACGATTATCACGATTGATGAGCCAGATATTCAGCAAATTGGTCAGTATCCTCTCTCCGATCGGATGTTAGCTCGAACTATCCAGACTTTAAAAAGCTACAAACCCAGAGCAATTGGGCTGGATTTGTATCGAGATGTGCCTGTAGAACCTGGTTATCAAGAATTAGTGAAACAGTTTAAAACTACTCCTAATTTGATTGGCATTGAAAAGGTAGCAGGGACTCAAATTGCCCCACCGCCAGTTTTAGCTAAATTAGGTCAGGTAGGTCTTGCCGATCAGGTTTTAGATGGGGATGGCAAACTGCGCCGCGCCTTGCTTTCAGTTCGACTGGCAAACGGTGAAGTAAATCTCAATCTCGGCCTGCGACTGGCGCTACGTTATCTAGAAGCTGCTAATATTACCCCTAAATCCTTGTCCAACAATCCCAATCGCATCCAATTAGGGAAAGCAGTATTTGTTCCTTTTCAAGCTAATGATGGCGGCTATATCGGAACTGATGCAGGGGGTTATCAAATTTTGCTCAACTATCATGGCACTCAAGAGCAATTTCAGACCTTCTCAATCGCAGATTTGTTAGCTAATCAGATACCACCAGAAAAGTTACGCGATCGCATTATCTTGATTGGTTCAATTGCTGAAAGCGTCAACGATATGTTTCAAACACCCTATAGCAACCAAATTGCTGGTCCTGCCAAACAAATGGCTGGTGTAACAATCCATGCAAATATCACCAGCCAGATTTTAAGTGCAGCCTTACAAGGACGACCTACACTACAGGTTTGGTCTGAAGGGGTTGAATGGTTGTGGATTTTTCTCTGGTCTGGAGTGGGAGCAGCTTTAAGTTGGCAGATTAAGTCATCTAAAACAATCATCACTATGATTGCGATCGCTGGGGGAGGATTGATGGGAATTGCCTACTTAGCCTTTTTACAGGGTTGGTGGATTCCTATTGTCCCCTCCGCCATTGGGCTTGTGGTTGCTGCGATGACTCTACCGATTATTACCAATAAGTATTCAGAAAAAATTCAGCTTTGTCAGACAGTAGAGATATTAGTTGTTATTAGCAAAAAACAACCAGCTGTCGGACAAATAGCCATTGAATATCTTAAGCAAGCAGAAACTCAAGAAAATCAGATTTTAATTGAGCAGATCGTGTCTGACTCTCATTAATTTAAGTTGAATCGACTTTTATGATTAAGAACACTTAAGCCGACTGCGGGAACCTGCACCTGAACTATCTTTTGGTTTTCCTTGCCCTGGAGGGTTAAAATCCTTATCGAAAACCACCCATTCAGGTAAAGTAACGCTTTTGATTTGGATTTCAGACTTAGCTGGAGTAGCTAAGCTCAGATTTAGTAAAAACTCTATGGTTGAACAGAGTGTGAATAGTCTTAGAAGAAAACTTGCTTTCATTATTCGTAAGAAAAAATTTGTACAAACTTGCCATGAAGATTCTCTTAACTAAAAAAGAAATAACCGTTGTGTAAAAATATACTTTTACCAGTGTTTGTGTATTTTTAATGATTCTTGAAAAGTCAAGTTGCTCTAACAAAACTTCATTTTTATAGCTTTACTCTTAAATTTACTTAATTAGTTTAATGTAAAGTGGGAAAAGTAGATTAAAAAAGTAAGAAAAGTGGGAAAAGTGGGAAAAATATAATATATTGCTAAATCTAATAAATAGTTAAATATTTATGTAAAAATGTAAAGCATCGACAATCTGGTGGTAAGTAGCGATCGCTTATCGTGTCAGAGACGCTTTGCTAACAGTTATCATTCATCAGAGCAACAACGGAGCCTAAAATGGCGAAAGAAATAGAGCGTAAATTTTTAGTCAAAGGAGATGGTTGGAGAAAACTAGCAGAGGGTAGCGTGTATTGTCAGGGATACATTAGTACACAAAAAGCAGCTACTGTACGTGTCCGCATAGTAGGCGATCGAGGTTACTTAACGATTAAAGGGCCTAGTATCAAATATTCGAGAGCCGAGTTTGAGTACACTATACCTATTGAAGATGCTCAGGAGATGCTGAATACATTGTGCGATCGCCCTTTAATAGAAAAAATCAGATACAAATTAGAGTGGGGTGGTTTAATTTGGGAAATAGACGAGTTTGATGGGGTCAATAAAGGACTGATATTAGCAGAAGTTGAACTCACTGATGAAAAACAACAGATTGAACTGCCAGACTGGATTGACGAGGAAGTTTCCGAAAACCCCAAGTATTTCAACAGCAATTTAGTGAAACATCCTTTTTCACAATGGCAAAGTGATACTAATTCGTAATTAAGGATGAGTCAGTTGTCAGTTGTTATTAGTCTCTCCCTGCTCCCTTGCTCCCCTGCTCTGTTATCCCTATTCCCTACTTTGTTCTGATGCTTTATCTGGGTGTAATTTAACTGTGATTCTAAAACTTCAATCTTTCTTAAAAGTGACACTCCCCATGCAACAGAAATCACAAACTTGATAGTCATACCCAGCAGCAGAAGTTTGACTACTCTAGAAGCTTTTCTCTGTTGAGCTTGCCTTTTTTGTTGTTCTTGTAGTCGTGCTTCAACTTCTTTGGCTCGTTCTGCCTCCAATGCCTGTTGTACTTCTTTTCGATCTAATTCTTCGCTAGCAGCTAAAAATCGATAATCTAAGTTGCTCAAGCTTTTGCCATGCGCCCAAGTTTGGGCATCAATTAAGGCTTGTCCGCGCAATAGACGAGATTTATCCTCTTGTTTTGAGGCTATCCATGCATTGAAGGTTTGAGAGTAGGGACGTAAGTAAGCTAATTGATTTTCTACCCATTCGAGGTTGAAAACTTCTTGATAAATTAAGTTTTTAACTTTTAGAAAACCCTGCTTTCTACATACTAATCCAGATAGCACAAGTTCTACCTGTTCTTGAGAGTCATCGACTGGTATTTCCAATCCTTGTAGAATTTGCTGATAAATTCCCAGTAATCTTCCAGTATATTGTTCGTTTCTCAAGATGCGATCGCGAATTGTCCGCAAATGCTCTGGTTCATCTTGTGATTCCCATTTATCGATAATCTGCGATCGTACTACATTTTCTATCCAAAATGTTTCTGTGCCAGGGAGAACCTTTAGCTTTTTACCCACATCATCTTCAGCTAAACTTACAAGCAATCGACACAGTTTTTGGGTAAGAAAAGGTTGACCTTCTGTCCAGGCTAAGATTTCTTTAAGAACTCTTTGGGGATTGATGCCGTTGATCTCCAATCCGTGTGCGAGTGGTTGGGCCTCTTCAAAGTTGAACCCACTTATTTCTATAGCTTTACCAATATTAAACGGCGTAGTATGATTTTGATATCGAATTAAGTCTCTTGGTGTAGCAACCCCGAAAATAGCAAATGTAATTCGATTATATTCTGGCGCTATAGCTCGTTGATTATAGCAGAAACGAATTAGGCTAAAAAAGTCATCGACAGAGAAACCAAGGCTCTTGATACTATCTATTTCATCAATAAAAATAAACAGTCTTTCGTTAGGATAGTGAATTAATAGTATTTCCGAAATGAACCGACTGAGTTTCTGAAGTAAAGAAATATCACTCTGTTCCTGCCACCAAACTTTTAAATTGACCTTTCCTAAAAGCTTAAATCCCAACCATAAGTCACCCACAACACCTTTGTACCACTGCTCTACAGAGATATTCTCACAACCGATATTGGTCATATCGATAGTGGCACATCTAAAACCCTCTTGTTGCAAGTGATGCTTGGTTTTTACTAACAGTGAAGATTTACCCATTTGTCTGCAACTAAGGACATAGCAAAACTCTCCTTGCTTCAAGGCGTTGTAGAGTTCCACATCTGCCTGACGTTCAACATAGCTAGGAGCATCATTATTTAATGTGCCACCAACTTGATATCGATAATTTTTCATTGGTTTGGAAATTTTAATTAGAAGGCAGCGAGCAGAGGGGTGGGGGACAAGAGAGACAAGGCAGAGGAGCAGGGTAGAATTTTAACTCTTCACTTAGACGCGATTAATCGCGTCTCTACTTAGCACTTCTGATGGCTTTACTTTTCATCGGTTAAAACTGAGTTTTGCAAGTGATAGCACTCCTTGAGCTTCGATTGTAAAAGTGCTTCTTCAGCAGCAATAATCAACATATTCGGGGAGTTTTCATCATTAGGTTTTGCAGTTGCAATCCCTAAATTAACAGTGAAAACAGGCTCAGGAAATTCATCAAACTGAGAATGAGCATGGGCAATTGCTAATATCTTGACCTTCTCGCGAATGTTTTCTGCAAGCCCAATAGCAATATCGGCATTCACTTGTGGCAAGATAGCAGCAAACTTTGTCTCTTCATAATGTGCTATGAGAGCAGCCTGATGTTTTAGGCAGTTGCGGATAGTACTGCTAATACGTTGCAAGCTATTATTCGCAGTTGAATATTCACCATCACGGTACACTTTCAAATACTCAATTTCACACACAATGAGAGATAGAGGTACAGCTGATGTTTGCCATTGTGGCCACTCCATTTCGATATATTGCTTGAAGTATTGTAAGCTAATGAAATGACGGAATGCATCACTTTTATCTGTGAGCAACTGTTTTTGTTTTTGCGCCAACAAAGTACCAGCAAAGTTAGTACTATTTTGTTTTACCAACTGTTGGCGAAAATAAAGCTGATATAACTTGCAACTGATACGGGCTTGATTGCCATCTAGTTGCACTAAACCCATGCTTTCTAGTTTGTAAGCTGCAATTGCATCTAGTTCTACTCTTTCATCTATCGCAACTACCTGTTGCATAGCTGACATTAATTGCGGTTCTTTTTGCAGTAGCATCAACAGATGCCGTAGATGCTGACTATAAATTCCTGTTGGTGTAGATGCTGTTTGTAATAACTCATCCAGCGTCATTTTACCTTGACACAGATGATAAAGTGCGAGGTTTGCCAAATAGGGATGCCCTCCAATCATTCCTTGTAAGAATGCTAGGCGTTGCCCTCCTTCCTTGTTTACTGCCCAATCGAGTCCGTAGTGCTGCGCCAAATTCTGTACTTGCTCTAAGGTAAATGGAGGCAAGGAAACAGTTATCCCCACGTTGAAGGGAGATTGATTGAGCTTGAGCGGAATATAAATTTCTGTTGTGTGAACTACTACAATCCGCAGTTTTCGCCAAGCCCGATCTTGCTTTGCCTGTTCGTGCCAAAATCGCAGCATTGGCAAAAAGTCTTGGGCAATGTTGGGATGTTCAAAAATTCGATTGACTTCATTCAAAGCCAAGACTATGGGACTATTATCAACGTATTGCAATAAATACGCCTCGAAGTAAATTTTGCAGCTCACCTTGCTACCCATCTCTGCATCCCAAAAATCATCCAGACTGGGAAAAAGGTTTAACTGCCTGCTGACATTGATGCAGAACCAACGCAAAAATTTATCTAACGAAGCAAAAATGTCTTCATCAGCTTCTTGAAAGTCTATATAGACGGTTTTACAACCCTGCTCGTTAGCATGAGCAATCATGCGGTTGAGCAGCGAACTTTTCCCCATCTTCCTGGGTGCTTTGATCCGCAGCAGGCAACCTGGTTGCATAATTTCGCTACAAATCAGCTCTTCTATGGGAGGGCGATTAATATAAAAAGGAGAATCTAGAGGTACAGGACCGCTGGGAAAGTCCATTTTACTAGCTGAGACTGGGTAGAGAAAAATATTTTCTGGTCTGGATTGTTCTAATAATTCCTGTTGAGGCTGATATTCCTGTTGCTCTGCGCTGTCTTGGTGATATTTACCAAGGACTAAATGCAGGTTCTTTTTGGTTATTCTCTCTCCTAATGCTTCGGATAAGTCCTGCCACAACTGAGAGCCAACTTCCTTGAAATATTCACTACGGTAGCCCGAACCATTCGCCATCTCACCATATGTTCTGCCCAACCAAGATTGATGAAGCACAAACCGCTGAATGTGCCCAAAAGGTCTGTTTTGCAGAATCTGTTCTACAGCTTCTAGAAGTTGCTCCACAGTTAATAAAACTTAAATAATAAGTAGATTTACGTATTTTTGATTGTTTAGTAATAATATACAACTAAAAAAATATTTGCACAAAGAAAAATAAATTCGGGTGGAGAGAAATTTTTGAGGTCGCTGCATCTAAGCAGGCAGAGGGGCAGGGGGGCAGGAGAAATAAATTCTTCCTTGTCTCCCTTGTCCCCTTGTCCCGCCACTCCCTACTCCTTAGTAAGGTAAAGGTGCGAACCTTACTAAAGGGATGCTACGTGGTGACACAGCAACCAAACGCTAACCAAACTCCACCCTTGGAAAGTGGCGATCGCACCGCTGTTTAATTGGGAAAATTATTGAGGCGTTCTAGGGCAACGTATCCTATTGATATGACACGGAAATGGCTTTCTATCGTGGGCATTGGTGAAGACGGGTTAGAGGGATTAAGTGCGATCGCTCGTTCCCTAATCGAACAAGCTCAAGTAATTGTCGGCGGCGATCGCCATTTGGCAATGTTGCCCGCAGATGACCGACGCGAGAAACTCACATGGACATCCCCAATAAGCGCCTCAATAGAAGAAATTATCCAGCGTCGGGGTCAGTCAATCTGTGTGCTGGCAAGTGGCGATCCCATGTGTTACGGCATTGGTGTCACCTTGACGCGGCATATTCCTGTCTCAGAAATTACAATAATCCCCGCACCTTCAACCTTTAGCCTTGCCTGTGCCAGACTGGGATGGTCTTTGACTGAGGTGGAAACCTTGAGTTTAAATGGTCGTCCACCCTCCTTACTCCAGTCTTACATCTATCCGGGAGCGCGACTGTTGATTTTGAGCGAGGGAAAGGATACACCCGCAACTGTTGCTGAAATATTGACAAAGCGTGGCTATGGTGGAAGCGAAATTACGGTATTAGAACGCATGGGCGGCATTCACGAACGGATTGTAGAAGGTACGGCCGCATCCTGGAGTGAAACCCAAATTGCGGCTTTGAATGCGATCGCAATTCATTGTATTGCTGATGCTGGGGTTGTACCTTTGCCGAGGTTGCCTGGATTACCAGATAACGCCTACCACCATGATGGACAGCTAACTAAGAGAGAAGTTAGGGCAATAACTCTAGCAGCATTAGCTCCCACACCAGGAGAACTGCTATGGGATGTCGGCGCGGGTTGCGGTTCGATTTCTATCGAATGGATGCGGAGTCATTTTCGCTGTCGGGCAGTTGCGATCGAGCAAAACTCTTCGAGACTGCATTATATTGCTGATAATGCGGTCGCCCTCGGTACGCCAAACTTACAAATCATTGCAGGTAAAGCACCTCATACTCTTAAAGACTTGCCTACACCTGATGCCATCTTCATTGGTGGTGGAGTAACAGCGCCGGGACTTTTCGATGTTTGCTGGGAAGCGTTACATCCAGGCGGACGTTTGGTGGCAAATGTCGTCACAATTGAAGGCGAGCAAACCTTATTTCAATGGCACGAACAAGTCGGCGGTAATTTGACTCGGATTGCCATCCAAAGAGCGGAACCTATTGGTAAATTTTTGGGCTGGCGAGCCATGGCACCTGTCACGCAATGGGTAGTAATAAAGTCTTGATTCTTGCAGTTTTTCAGGATGCCAATTTTAAGATCGCTCGATTGATTTTAAATACAGTATCAGAGTAAAAGCTTAATGCAATTTCAGCTTCATCTCCAGCATTGCTTTCATTTGCTGGGCATGGGTATTTTCAGGAAACACCCGCAGTAAATCCTTCAGATCCTGAATGGCATCCCGGATCTTGGCTTGGAAAGTAGTCTGCTCAACTGTAGTCTGATATAACTCTTGGGTGGTTGAGAGGTTGCCTACGACGAGGTGATAGAGTGCTAGGTTAAAGGTATTTTGGCAATTCTCAGGTTTTTCGGTGTGTTTTTGTTGGGCAATTTGGATGGCAATGTTTAAATCAGCTTCGGCGGACTCGGCTTGCTGGAGGACAAGGTAGACAAGGGCGCGGAGATATCGATACCAATCATCCTTGGGGTCAAGTTCAATGGCATGATTGAAGTCTTGCAACGCTTCCTCGTAGCGTTCCATCAAGCGATAGGTATCGCCTCGACGTGCGATCGACCAATCATCTTTGGGGTTAAGTTCAATGGCATGATTGAAGTCTTGCAACGCTTCCTCGTAGCGTTCCATCAAGCGATAGGTATCGCCTCGACTTGCGATCGACCAATTATCTTTGGGGTTAAGTTCAATGACGCGGTGGAAATCTTGCAGCGCTTCCTCGTAGCGTTCCATTAAGCAATAGGTCTCGCCACGACTTGCGATCGCCCACTGATATTTAGGCTTAAGTTCAATGGCGCGATCAAAGTTTTGCAAAGCTTTATCATACTGCTCCATCGAGCGGTAGCTTTCGCCGCAACGAAAGAAAACTTGAGAACTAATTAGGTGTGGATGGGTGTCGATTCTACGTTGAGCAAGAGACTGCCTCAACAAGTCATGCATAAACCGATAGCGACCACCTGCACGCTGAAGCAATAGCCGCTCTGTAGAATAGTTGAGAAAACGAGCATAGTCCCAAGGGATCGAGTTAGTGGCGTATAAAGATAAACGCACTATAAAATGATTGATGCAGATATATCCGCCTCCCAGCACAATCCATAGTAGCAGAGCTATAAACAAGGAATTTACCACAATGTAATGAAGGGAAGACGCTGAACCTTGTACAAGACAGACTATCAAGGTATGCAAGGGCACAAATGTTAACGCAATCAGGATTGCATCTCGCCACAAGTTCCTAATTCCCTGATTTGGTACTGATAGAGTTTTAATTTTGAAGCGCCATTCTTTAAAGTTAAATGGCTTGAGACTTAACAATGAGATTTGGATGCCTCCTAACACTGATTCTATCTGTGGCAAATTCTTTAAGGCATCTATTCCAAGCGCCAAGCCATACAAAGAGCCAATCCCAAATCCCAGCCAAAAACGAGAGCTTTCTCCAATCTGAGGTAGATCGATCAATCTATAGAATCGTCCCCAAAAACTTAGGGCAGGGATTGGCCTCCAACAAATTACGCCAATGATTAGCCCCCAACAAATTACTGCAAAAATAGTAAATAGCCATTTTTGAAGGGATGTTGACAGCCATGTTGTTTCAATTTGCTCAATCAAAAACTCGGTTTCTGATTCTTGCAAAAGCTCTAAGGCCAGAATTTCCAGCCACTTCTGACTCTGTTCGGGGCTAGGAATTTTTCGCTGACGATAGGCGCGGCTAGGGGTATCTTGTGTCAGCATCCGTCGCACATAGGCATCTAACAGTAAATTTAAGCGATCGCCTGCCGAAGTTGCCCGTTGCCACTGGGTTGGGTCTATTTCCTGATAGGCAAGTACCGCCATTGACAGCAACAAGGGTCTGCGAATCAGCGCTAGGAAATTCGCATCTGCCACCAAACTCTGTTTGAGTTCATTTCGGTTCGTTTCTGCCAAAAAAGTCTCGATCTGTTCGTCCGTCAAGTCTTGAAGATAAACGGCTCCATCAAGTTCCAGCTTTTGAGAATAAGTCTCATACTGCTCCCGCCGACAGCACAATGCCACCTGCCTCGGACGCAAATCTGATTTTAACCACTCGTTAATTGCCCGCACGCAATCCTGCTGATACTCTGGGCGCACCTCGTCCAGTCCATCCAGCAAGGGTATTAACCGTTTCTCTTCTAGCCATTGCTTAATTTGCTGCGGCAAAACACCATATCTCTCTCGCACCTTGCCAGCCAGCCAATTGGCGATCGACCAAACAGGCGCTTGTTCGGGAAGAGACTCAGAGAGATTTTTCTGGGAAGCCCCCCGGAATCGAGATGTAACTCCACTCCGCCTAGAAGCTGATTGAGATGTGGTAGGTTGCCAATCGGAAAGATCGACCAGGACAGGAATGCGCTGCTGCGGATTGTTTTCTGCCCTTTCCACCAATTCTAGAGCTAAGTCTAGCAAGCTCGTCGTTTTACCCGCCCCAGGTTCACCCAAAATCAGTAACCGCCCCGCACATTGGTCAAACACTTGCCCGATAGTCGTTTCCGGTGACAATAGCCGACTCGGTTGAGCGATCGCTACCTTCACCTCCATACCCCAAGGACGTACCTGTTGTGGCTGCGTCTCCTTGTGCAAATTGAGTCTTACAGCATGGTGCAGTTGTCCTTCAAGTCTAGATTCAACCCACTGCCTGACTGTTACCAGCAAGTCCCGTTCGGCGGGAGGACGCACCGTCTCCTGTGACTTAAGCAGTATATTGCCATTTACCTGCTCGATATTGATTTGGTCGCGTCCTCGGTTGCCATACTTGCGCCTACTGGGTTTTCCCATGCCTATGACCCGCCAATTCTGGGATTACCTTCAATTTTTTCAATATTAATTTGGTCGCGCCCGTAGTTTTTATACTCACGATTGGAGGTGGTTTGATTTTGAATATTGATAATCTGCTGCGCCACCTGCCGTAAATCTGTTGCAAAGGCAGCATCATCAGTCATGGCATCATCTAAATACACTTCTAACTTGCTCAAAGCTGCTGAAGAATGGTCAGTTTCCACCGCTGCGATCGCCGCTTCTGCTTTTGCATTTCCTTTAAACTTAGCAGTGATTTTATCTCGTAGCTCCTTCCCCAAGGAAATCGCCCCGCCCACTGTCTTCTTCGCTACTTCCCCAGCCCCCGACTTAGCAAATTCCTGAAATGCGAGGTTGAGAATTGCCCCTGCCGCGATCGTAGTTACTGGATCGGTCATTTCAATTCCTCAAAGTCACCACTTTTCCATTATCTTATGACCTCTTCTTATATGAGCGGTAGTGCGATCGCTACAGTTAATAATACATATGTTCTGATACTAAAAAAGCTTTAGCAATCAAAAAACTAGCAAGCCACATGGATAGCTTATTTTTGCCTAAATCTGATTATTCAACAAAATTTTTGTATTAAAAAAATAGCAATAATTATTCAGTCATAAAAATAAAAAATTAATATAGAAAACTAAAAAATTTTACTGCCGTTGTGATAGCTGCTTCACAAATTCCTGATGTTCCGGTGAATTCAATCCCTGTTGCAATACTGCTAAAACTCTCACCATATCCCCTATCAACAACGCCGATACTGCTAACCACAAACCAGGCATTACTTGACTTTTGATAATTCCATCAACATCTGGTTCGAGAAGCACATACTCACTTTCACTCAACCGAAACCAATCCAACCGATTTTCTAAAATCTGCCAAACAATGTACTCTTGAATTCTGTTGCGGCGATAAGCCTTTTTTTTGTCGTGTAAATCATAGGCTGCACTGCTGGCAGCAATTTCTGCGGCTAACTCCGGTGCGCCTTCAATGTAATCATCCTCTGTTAACCGCGACTGTCCGCCCAACTGGCGATCGATTAACAAGACTCCACCTGGTTGAGGTTCATTATCTCGATCTAGACGTACTGTGGGATCGATTCCTAACTTGATGCCTGGAGTGGCAATTTGATAAGTTCCCAACCAAATAACTATCTTTCCATGTGGTTCAGCGTGACGTTCAAAACGCAGAGGGGATGCCACATAGACGACTCCTTCAATTAGTTCAGCTTTTTTGATATCGGGTTTTGCTGTATAACGACGCTCGAATTCATGACGAGATAAGCGATCGCCACTTTCTAAGGGTGGAGTCTGGTTAGCGTTTGGTTGCTGTGTCACCATGTAGCATCCCTTTAGTAAGGTTCGCACCTTTATCTTACTAAGGAGTAGGAGTGGCGGAACAAGGAGACAAGGAAGACAAGGAAGACAAGGAAGAATTTATTTCTCCTGCCCCTCTGCCCCTCTGCCCCCCTGCCCCTCTGCCCCTCTGCCCCTCTGCCCTTCTACCCCTCTGCCCCTCTACCTACTGCCTCCTGCCTTCTTTACTTAACTTCTTCATACCAAATACCTACCGTCTCAAAAGCAGCATAAGCAAGCTTGAGAAAATGCACAACTCGCTGTCTTCCAAGTACCCCAAATTCTTTATAATCTCTTGCTTCAGCAAAGGTCAGGCGGTTTTGGTCAATTATATTTCTCTCTTTATATGCCAGCTTCGGAAAATCTACGACCTGAATTCTATGTTTTTTCAATAGCTTTTGCATAGCAGGGTCTGACTCAACATGTTCCCAATCGTCACACAGACCGAAATTCTTCACGAGAATATGAAGTATTTTGTCACCGTAGCTATTTACTGACTGCACAAACAAATTGAGACTGTCATACCCTCCTGTAGACACAAACCATTTGCAAAAACTTACTCCCTCAGCAGTTCCCAGTTCAAGTAGCTGATTTTTCTCAATCCAGTTTTTGACAGATCTATGCGATTGAGCAGCTAGATTAACAACTACTGGCTTAGACATCGCCATTTCAAAAATTCGATCTGCTTTATCAGCCTGCCGTTCATCTTCGGTAAATACAGCATACTGACATATTCCCTTATAAACACCGGCTACATCAGGATTAGACCTATCAGTCTCAACAGGTACAAACGGTATTCTCTTGTCCAGACAATACTGAACCATTGTCCGGGTTACTAGAGATTTCCCTACTCCACCCTTTTCACCATCTACTAAATGAATCGTCGGCATAACAGCTACCCCTAGTACTGATTGAAGTCATTTAAAATATTCGCTTTCGGCTTGGAAGTTTTTGGATTTCTTCGCCTACCAACTTTGGTAATTTCCTGTTCAGGCTCTATACTATCCGCTGATGACTGCTTCTGTGGAATTTCTAGAGTCAGTTGACCCAAATCTGCATTAAATTGAGAGGATTCAGTTGATTCAGATTCTGGTGACGTTGCTAATGCTGCTGGTAAATTCTCAGCAGAAGAGGAAGCTTGCTTAACTTGTTTTGATTTAGTCCCTCGCTTTCTTGAACTTTCTTCCTTATCAATCTCAGTTAAGTATTGCTTGAGTGTGGCTGCCGAAATTTTAATTTCTTGAGCAGCAAGTATTTCAGAAAGGTCTTGATAGCTGTAGCCCTTCTCCATAGCCGATTGTAACTGAGTGCGGAGGAAATAAATACTCTCTCGCAGTGTTAATTCTTCTTTAGGTTTCTCTTCTAACTTTTCTAGTTCTGCTACGGAAGCTTGGAGTTTATGAATAGAAATCTTTTGTCCAGACTTTGTGCGTGCCATTTGTGCCGCTGAATTAGCTCAAAATCTCATTAATCCTATCATCACACGCAAGCAAGCCAATGATAAAATCATACTCATTTATGAAAGTATCTCCATCCTAAAAGTAGCTGAGGGATAGTTTCTGCTCTTATGAGATTGAGCGAACATCATAAATCAAGCTTAAAGTTCAATGGCAGATTACCGATAGTAATGCTGGTATTCTTTGTGTCATCAATTCATTTCTCTGGTGCTTTGGGGCGTTCTATCGGGCGATCGCTCGAAGATAAAAGGTGCGTTACGCTATCGCGTTAACACACCCTACTGGCGTGTCAAGGCTAAAGTAGTGCAATAGAAAAATTCGATTATGTGTCTAAACTTCAATTTTTCAGAGATTTTTAATGCAACATTTTAGCCTTGCCATGCCACTACTGGCGTGTCAAGGCTAAAATGTTGCA
>NZ_JAVRBR020000061.1:0-152589 GCF_034531165.2 Dendronalium sp. ChiSLP03b
TATTGCACTATTTTAGCCTTGCCATGCCAGTAGTGGCATGGCAAGGCTAAAATGTTGCATTAAAAATCTCTGAAAAATTGAAGTTTAGACACATAATCGAATTTTTCTATTGCACTACTTTAGCCTTGACACGCCACTACGACTACCACTTTCTGTATTTTCCTTGATACTTACTAAGGCTTTGGCTTCTGAGTCGAAGTGACGTGCAACTCTTTGAGTTGTTTGGCATCTACTTCTGAAGGTGCATCCGTCAACAAACAACGCGCTTGTTGCGTCTTCGGAAAAGCAATGACATCCCGAATGGATTCTTCCCCAGCTAGCAACATCACCAAACGATCTAAACCGTAGGCAATGCCACCATGGGGTGGTGTACCATATTCAAACGCTTCTAAGAGAAAGCCAAATTTACTTTGTGCTTCTTCAGAAGACAAACCTATGGCTTCAAACACCTGCTGTTGAATTTCCCGTTGATAAATCCGCAGACTGCCACCGCCAACTTCTAAGCCGTTGAATACCAAATCGTAAGCTTGGGCACGTGCAGTTTTTAAGTCGCTCAAATCATCAGGGTGCGGTGCAGTAAAGGGATGGTGCAGTGCTTCTAAGCGCTTTTCGCCGGCATTCCACTCAAACATGGGGAATTCTGTAATCCAAAGCAAGTTGATTTTTTCTGGATCGATTAATCCAAACTCTCTAGCAATAACTTGCCGGAGTCTGTCTAAAGTTTTATTAACAGTCGCAGCCTCACCAGCCCCAAATAGTAACAAATGACCGGCTTTTGCACCTGTACGCCGTAAAATTTCTTGTTTTTGTTCTTCGCTGAGATTGTCTTTAATCGCGCCAATGGTGTCGATTTCACCATCATCCCTGACACGGATGTAAGCTAAACCTTTAGCACCAGCTTCACTAGCTTCTTTGAATAAGTCACCGCCTGGTTTAATCCGCACATTAGAAATGGCATCATTGCCGTTAGGAATGGGCAAAATTTTGACAATGCCACCATTGGCAACAGCATCTCGAAAGACTTTGAAACCAGAGTCTTTTAAGATATCTGAGACGTTGACTAGTTCCAAACCATAGCGAGTATCGGGTTTATCGCTACCGTAGCGTTCCATTGCCTCGGCATAAGTAAGACGAGGGAAGGGATGATATAACTCAATGCCTTTAACAGTTTTAAAGATATGAGATACTAATTTCTCGTTGAGTTCGATGATTTCTTCTTCAGACATGAAACTCATTTCCATGTCCAACTGAGTAAATTCCGGTTGTCTGTCGGCGCGTAAATCTTCATCCCGAAAGCAACGAGCAATCTGATAATATCTGTCCATACCTGATACCATCAGCAGCTGTTTGAAGAGCTGCGGTGATTGCGGCAAGGCAAACCACTCACCAGGATTGACACGACTGGGTAAGATATAATCCCTAGCACCTTCTGGGGTAGAACGGGTGAGAATTGGGGTTTCGACTTCGATAAAACCTTCGACATCTTCCAAGTAGCGACGCATGGCTTTGACGATTTGATGACGTAGTTGTAAGTTACGTGCCATCCGTTCTCGCCGCAAATCCAAATAACGATATTTCAGCCGCACGTCTTCTCTGACTGTCTCAGTATCAGCGGTAGAAACTTGGAAAGGTAATTGTTTGCGGACAGCGTTGAGCAATGCAATTTTATCGGCGTAAATTTCAACTTCCCCTGTGGGGATGCGGGAATTTAGGGATTCGTCAGGGCGTTGTGTAACTCTGCCAGTGATTTCGACAACGTATTCATTACGTAGGGCGTTTGCCTGCTCGTAGGAGTCTGGGGTGCGTTGCGGATCGCTGACAATTTGGACAATGCCAGAGCGATCGCGTAAATCTAAAAATATCACGCCCCCATGATCGCGGCGACGGTCTACCCATCCGTATAAGGTAACAGTTTCTCCAATATGTTCTTTTCGGAGTTCGCCGCAATAGTGAGTTCGCATAGGTATTAATCGTGTTCTTCCGAGCTAGATGGGCAAGAAAATGTCAAAGCTTTCCCATTATCTAGCATCAATAGTATCCAATTGCAGAGAACATAGCATAATCTCCAGCCAAGAAATCTCAAGTTTGCTCATGCTGGACAGAAGTTAAGGTACTGTCTTTTCATCCTCGGCGGTAACGGGCACGGGACGATCGCATTCGTGCCAATCTGGCTGTACGGTTAACTGAGAAAGCTATATCATCCTTGCTATGCGAGCGATCGCATTAGCAACTTTACCGATTTGTCTATACACAGCTATAAAACCTCATTTAAACAATGAGGTTCTTTTGTTGCAAGACTAAGTGTTCGCTAACGAAGAAGTTAGGTTATGTAGCGGGTTTGTAATTTGAGTATAAATACTTGCACAGTCTAGGACTGGGTACTTGAACTAGGGATTGGATGCCTTAGTTTGGGAAGCAATACTGACATTTATTGAGAGTAAAGCTTCCAATAGAATCGCCTGTATTTAGATCAAATATTGGAATCAGAGTTCCAGGCGGTACAGTATGAATTGCTAAGACTCCCCAGTTTACAATTCCGATAAAATTCTCTAGGTTGGAGTCTTTGAGAAGATGAGAACCTGAAAACCGCTCAGGGTTAACGCCATGTAATTCACCACTGACTGGGTTAATAATGTAGTCGAAGCCAATTTCTTGTGCTTCCTGGTAAAGTTGAAGATTCTTAAGTACTTTACCGTAAAGTTTCTGAGTAATCATGATTGAACATAAGCTAAAGAACACCAACTATATAATTTCCACTAAAATGAATTAATCGTAAAAATACGTAAAATTGCTTCTACTGATTCATAAATCTCAGTATTTCCCATCTAAGTAATTCTCAGTTGATGCTTGTTATTTAGACATAATTACACTTATTTATAGCTGTCGCTACTTAGAATAGTTTTTATCTCCAAGCTCCGCCACATATCCCAACAGGCAATAGAGCGTCTCTTCGAGACGCTTCGCCAACGCCAAGGGCAAACGCACCATCATTTGCGGTGGCGCGATCGCTTTTGAATTAGATGAGAATTTAGCATTATTTTCATCATATCCTTTGCGCCTCTGCGGTTTGTAAAAAAAGGCGAACTTTTGGGTTCGCCTCTACTCACATGATGTTATGGTGTTGCTCGACTTAAATCCAAATTCTAAATCTTCGCTTCTTCCTTCACCAACTTATCCCAACCTAAATCTTTCAAATTATTATTCCGACGTAGCGGACGTGTCACCAGCTCTAGAATGTCACGCGCATTAGTAAAACCGTGAATTTGAGCAAAAGTGAACTCTACAGACCACTTAGTATTAATACCGCGTGCTTCCAGAGGGTTGGCATGAGCCATACCAGTGATTACTAAGTCTGGTTTTAGCTCATAAATCCGCTGAAGTTGGTTGTAATTATCAGGTTTTTCGACAATCCTGGGTATAGGTGCGCCCATTTCCTGACAAGTCTTCTCCAGCAGTGCTAACTCAGCAGCTTGATAACGCTTATCCATGTATGGAATGCCGATTTCGTGAACGGTCATACCACAGCGTATCAAGAACCTGGCTTGGGAGATTTCTAGCAAGTTATCGCCCATGAAGAATACAGACTTGCCGCGAATCAGTTTAACGTAGTCTTCCAAACTTTCCCAGATTTGGGCTTCGCGCTCATCCAAACCTTTGGGAGTAATGCCGAATACCGAGCAGATTTTCTCAATCCAAGCACGTGTACCATCTGGCCCGATGGGGAAGGGTGCGCCAATCAGTTTGCATTTGCGACGACGCATCAAGGTCGTAGCAGTGCGGCTGAGGAAAGGGTTGACACCAGCAACATAATACCCCTCTTCAATAACTGGCAGTTCAGTGAAGCGCTTGGCAGGTAGCCAACCAGAAACTTTGATGCCTTGTTTCTTCAATTCCAAGGTTAACTGTGTCACAACGGGATCGGGAAGGGAACCGAAGAGAACCAGGGGAGGATGATCTACGTACTCAGATTCTTCTTGGACAACATCTTCTTTCTTCTTACCGAAGTTGAGCAGCTTTTGAATGGCGTTGCGTTCGTTCTTGTCTGTTTCCGTTACGGGAGATTTATCAGGACAACGATTAGCCATTGCTGCTAAAACGGTGTCTTCTCCTTGGGTAAAGGCGTAATCTAGACCGTTGGCACGAGCGACGACGATGGGAATGCCAATTTCGGATTCGAGTTTCGGTGCTAAGCCTTCTAAGTCAGTTTTGATGATTTCGGTAGTGCAAGTGCCAATCCACACAATAACACTAGGATTGCGATCGCGCTTAATTTGTAAACACAAGCGCTTTAACTCTTCGTAATCATTCAGTTGTGCCGAAATATCCCCTTCTTCCAACTCTGCCATTGCATAGCGGGGTTCAGCAAAAATCATTACCCCCATGGCGTTTTGTAGGAAGTAGCCACAAGTCTTAGTCCCAATCACCAAAAAGAAGCTATCTTCAATTTTTTGGTATAACCACGCCACACAGCTGATTGGGCAAAAGGTGTGGTAATTCCCAGTTTCACATTCAAAGCTTAAAGCTTCTGGTTGTTGAGCGACAGTCATTTTAACTTTTTCTCCCCTTGATTTTTCAAGTTAGGAGTGATGAGTCATAAGTTATGAGTTTTGATTACCAACTCCTAACTCTTGCACAGACGCGATTAATCGCGTCTCTACTCCTGACTCCTAACTTAGTAATTAAGCGTTGGGGAAGAGACGGGCAATCTCCGATTCATCAAAAACGCCAGCTGGTAGTTCTTCCCCTAAAAAATCGTTATTTTCTTCACCTTTTTGCAAAGATGTTTCATCACCCCAGACATCTGACAACACTTCACTAAAGGCATTCTCATCTGTTGTATTCAACTCGCCGAGAATTTGCTCATCTTGCTTTTCTTCCGGTGCATCAAAGGAAATATCGCCAAAATCATCTGCTGAGATATTGGATGCTTGCTGAGACTCATCTTCTAATTTGTGTCCGTTGGATGAGGAAATATCACTCAGCCCATTTTGGCTTTCCTTGGCTACAAACTCTTGAGCTATCGATCCTTCCCCAAAGCCATTTGTATGGGAAACTGCTAAAGTTTCATCTTCGGAGATATCATCCCCAGCAATGGCTGACTCATATTGCCCCATCTCCGGTTCTGCTTGAGGAATAAAACGGTTGCCAAGAGCGATGTCTGGGTCAAAATGCAAATCCAGCACCTCAATTAGGGTATCGGCATCAGGATTCAATCGAGAAAAAGGCAACATTAATTGCGCTAACTTCGGTTCCAGCGCGTTGACAACGCCCAGGATGAGGTAAGAAGATGGTCGCTTCCCGCCATCAGGGGTGTACACCGATTCCGCCTTCATGTGCAGGGTAATCCAGTCACGATTTACCTGGAAAAATTGCAACCACTTTTGTCTTATTGAGTCTGTAAAGCTATTAAAGAAAGCCATATGTCCCCTCATCCTGAGAACTAGATGATGTTATACAATCATCAAGTCTAGTTCCTCTTCTGAATTAGGAACCTGGGGTTTACCCGGATTTAGATAAAAATCGGACAACAAAGAGAACAATTCACGATCTGGGGAGTCGTTTGGCACAACTCCTTCGGGACGCGCCAAAATCTGGTCGGCGATATTGAGGTAGTAATCGCAAACGTAGTTCAAAGATGGGTCAGATTCTGCCATTTCAAACAAAGTTTTACCCTTGACGCGGGAAACACGGATGTCTTCAATTAAAGGCAGAACTTCTAAAACTGGCATGGGTACGGCTTCTACGTATTTCTCGATCAAGTCGCGTTTGGAGGTACGGTTGCCAATTAGACCAGCTAGACGTAGGGGGTGAGTCCGGGCTTTTTCTCTGACCGAAGCTGCAATTCGATTGGCAGCAAATAAAGCATCGAAACCATTATCAGTAACAATCAAGCAGTAATCTGCATAGTTGAGTGGCGCTGCAAAACCACCGCAAACAACGTCACCTAGTACGTCAAATAAAATAACATCATACTCATCAAAGGCATTGAGTTCTTTGAGTAATTTTACGGTTTCGCCAACTACATAGCCGCCACATCCAGCACCCGCAGGCGGGCCACCAGCTTCTACGCAATCAACACCACCATACCCTTTGTAGATCACATCTTCCGGCCAGACATCTTCGTAATGATAGTCCTTTTCTTGGAGGGTGTCGATAATGGTGGGAATCAAAAACCCAGTCAGGGTGAAGGTGCTGTCATGTTTGGGGTCGCAACCAATTTGCAGGACTTTCTTGCCGCGTTTGGCTAGGGCGACTGATATGTTACAGCTAGTTGTGGATTTACCGATACCACCTTTTCCGTAAACTGCTAGTTTCACTTTTGTTTGCCTCTTATAGTTTTTTGTCAAACTCGTGGCTTCAACATTTGCCTTCACCTAGCCGCAGACGGCGATGTGTGAGGTATGTGAGTGTCATTATTGTCGAGATTAGATTGAAAATAAAGGGGGCTGGAATCTCAAAAATAAAGCTATCAGTCTTTTAGAGGTTTAATTTGTTTTATTTTCAAATATTTACCTAAATTTAGAGCTTTGGTTCTTTAATAAACAATATTTTTATTTTTATATAATACTTTTATAAAAAAAAGTTACAAAAAACAAATAGCTAGATTGGCTTATTATATATGGTTTTCAGATATTTAGCCGATATCATCCCAACTCAAATCGGGAAAGATAGGCTAGGTTTCTAGTAGAGACGAGATATTGGCAATCCTGCGCTAGAAATACGCTTACAAGTTTGCACAACAGTCTGTTCTTGGTAGTTAAAGCACACTTGCCAAGAATATCTAATAGTGATTGTGGTGCGATCGCTTCTAACTCTGTAAAAAATTATTAATGTTTTAAATATCGGCAGGGGATCGGGATAAATCAGGTTAGAGGGCCTCGATTTCCTGTAATGTTTGCCAGCCCGCTTGCCACTGAGAGCCGTCTTGTAATAATTTGGCGTTGAGCCAAAAGCGAACTTTGGGGTCGCAAGCGGCAACCATTTCGGCATATACCCACTTACCCTGATTTTTCCGGTTGACCACTTGGAAGTGTCTCCAACCGTCTACTTTTTGCTGTGCTGTCCACTTGGAACCAACTAGGTAAGGAAATTTTTGCTTTTTAGTCATTGGTCAGTTGTCAGTTGTCATTTGTCAATGGTCAGTTGTAAAGCAGTGCATTGGGAAAACACTGTGTTACTTTAAACGGGCGATAATACTACTCTACAAAGACGTGAAGACCGATCTAGCTAGTTGTGCCCCAATCCTTACAATGACCATATAAGAACAAGGCTGACTCTTGTTCTCTCTGCACTTGTTGCGCCCTAGAGTAGTTCCCCAATCAGCCTATGCAACCTACTAATCCTAACCAATTTACAGAGAAAGCCTGGGAAGCGATCGCCCATACTCCGGAGATTGCCAAACAATATCAACAACAGCAAATAGAAAGCGAACACTTAATGAAAGCGCTGCTGGAACAAGAAGGTCTAGCTAGCAGCATTTTGACAAAGGCGAGTGTTAACTTACAAAAAATCCGCGAACGCACCGAACAATTTTTGCAACGTCAGCCGAAAGTATCAGGTAACAGTACTTCAGTATACTTAGGACGGAGCTTGGATACACTTTTAGACCGAGCAGACAAATATCGCCAAGATTTTAAAGACGAATATATTTCAATCGAACACTTATTGCTGGGTTACGCCAAAGATGACCGCTTTGGTAAAGGTTTATTCCAAGAATTTGGTTTAGACGAAGGCAAACTAAAAAATATCATTAAAGAAGTTCGTGGGAGCCAGAAAGTGACCGACCAAAATCCAGAAGGGAAATACCAATCACTGGAAAAATATGGACGTGACCTCACAGAAGCTGCCCGTAAAGGTCAACTAGATCCAGTGATTGGGCGAGATGATGAAATTCGCCGCACTGTCCAAATTTTGTCACGCCGCACCAAGAATAACCCCGTGCTAATTGGTGAACCGGGTGTTGGTAAAACTGCGATCGCAGAAGGACTAGCACAGCGCATCGTTGCTGGTGATGTACCCCAGTCCCTTAAAGACCGCAAGCTAATCGCTTTAGATATGGGTGCTTTGATCGCCGGGGCAAAATTCCGGGGCGAATTTGAAGAACGTCTGAAGGCAGTATTAAAAGAAGTTACTGAATCCGGCGGCAATATAGTTTTATTTATTGATGAAATTCATACTGTTGTCGGCGCTGGGGCGACTCAAGGCGCGATGGATGCTGGTAACTTATTAAAACCGATGTTGGCACGGGGCGAATTGCGCTGTATTGGGGCGACAACCTTAGATGAATACCGCAAGTATATAGAAAAAGATGCCGCCTTAGAAAGACGCTTCCAACAGGTTTATGTAGACCAGCCTAGTGTCGAAGATACTATTTCCATTTTGCGCGGCTTGAGAGAACGCTATGAAAACCACCACGGGGTGAAGATTTCTGATAGTGCTTTAGTTGCAGCCGCTACATTGTCTAGTCGTTATATTAGCGATCGCTTCCTGCCAGATAAAGCCATTGACTTGGTAGATGAAGCCGCAGCTCGATTAAAAATGGAGATTACCTCCAAACCAGAAGAACTCGACGAAATCGACCGCAAAATTTTGCAATTGCAAATGGAGAAGTTGTCTTTGCAAAAAGAAAGTGATGCAGCTTCTCGCGAACGCCTAGATAGACTGGAAAAAGAAATTGCCGATCTTCAAGAAGAACAAAGAACGTTAAATACTCAATGGCAGTCTGAAAAAGATATTATCGACAAAATTCAGTCTGTTAAAAAAGAGATTGAACGGGTTAACTTGGAAATTCAGCAAACGGAACGTAATTACGAACTCGAAAAAGCTGCGAAGTTGAAATATGGCACGTTAACCGATTTGCATCGCCAATTAGAAGCAGCAGAAAACGAATTGGCAAACGCCCAAAGAAGTGGCAAATCCCTATTGCGTGAGGAAGTTACCGAATCTGACATTGCTGAAGTAATTTCTAAGTGGACGGGAATTCCCATCAGTAAGTTGGTGGAATCAGAGAAAGAGAAATTGCTGCACTTAGAAGACGAATTGCACCGTCGGGTAGTTGGACAAGCTGAAGCAGTCACAGCAGTAGCAGATGCAATTCAGCGATCGCGTGCTGGACTTGCCGATCCCAATCGTCCTATTGCTAGTTTTATTTTCCTCGGGCCGACGGGTGTGGGTAAAACCGAGTTGGCAAAGGCACTGGCGGCATATATGTTCGACACCGAAGAAGCATTAGTGCGGATTGATATGTCCGAGTATATGGAGAAACACGCCGTTTCTCGGTTAATCGGCGCGCCTCCAGGATACGTGGGTTACGAAGAAGGCGGACAACTTACAGAAGCAATTCGCCGTCGTCCCTATGCAGTGATTCTCTTCGATGAAATTGAGAAAGCACACCCGGATGTATTTAATATCTTCCTGCAAATTCTCGATGATGGTCGCGTCACCGATGCCCAAGGTCATAAGGTGGACTTTAAGAATGCGATTATTATCATGACCAGCAATATTGGTTCGCAGTACATTCTTGATGTCGCCGGGGATAACGCACACTACGACGAAATGCGTCGTCGGGTGATGGAGGCAATGCGAAATAGCTTCCGTCCAGAATTCCTCAACCGGATTGACGAAATCATCATCTTCCACGGTTTGGATAAGAAAGAATTGCGGCAGATTGTGTTGTTGCAAGTCGAGAGACTGCGGCAAAGACTTAGCGATCGCAAGATGTCCCTCAGACTTTCAGATGCTGCTCTTGACTTTTTAGCAGAAGTAGGATACGACCCAGTATTTGGGGCGCGTCCACTAAAGCGGGCAATTCAGCGGGAGTTAGAAACGCAAATTGCGAAAGCTATCTTGCGAGGTGAATTCAACGATGGTGACACCATCTTTGTCGATGTGCAAAATGAGCGTCTTTCCTTTAGTCGCTTACCCGTTGAGATATTTAGCAGTTAATTCCAGATAATCTCACGCAAGACGCAAAGACGCAAAGTTAAGCAAGAGCGTCTTTGCGTTTTTTATTGGTATTAGTTGCTATAAATAGTGTTACCAATAATTATGAACTCGGTTATGACAACTACACTTACCTCTGCTATTAAACCAAGAGTTGAAGATAGCTTTGCCATTACCTTTGCGCCATTATCCCTTGAGGAAATTTATGTCAAAGCCGACGACCCAGCTAATGGTGCAGTGGTAGTGATGAGTGGAATGGTTCGCAATCAAACCGATGGACAACCTGTAGTTGCTTTAGAATATCAAGCCTACGAACCGATGGCGTTGCGAGTATTTTATCAAATTGCCGCTGATATTCGCTCTCTTTGGCCTGGTGTGAAACGAGTAGTCATTCATCATCGCGTTGGGCGTTTGCAGGTTGGAGAAATTAGCGTTTTAGTAGCAGTAGGTTGTCCGCATCGACGTGAGGCTTTTGAAGCTTGCCAGTATGCTATTGATACCCTCAAACATAATGCCCCCATTTGGAAAAAAGAACATTGGCAGGATGGTTCCAGTACTTGGGTGAGTATTGGTGCTTGCGAACAGTCAGGAGAAAGTTGTTAATATTCCACAGACGAATCGCATACACTCATGTTTCCTAGACCCTCAACATCACTTCCCTGATTCTTGAGTAAGTTGCTCTAATATCAAGTCCGGACTTGATATTAGCAATAGCTCGTTTTTTGCCCATTTATGCACGGTTTTGTAGCCTGCTCAGGAGGCTGACTTCTTGGCGAATGGCCCAAATACATTTGATAGTGTTTGCGCCTCTAAGTAGGTAGACATAATTAAATGTAAGATGTCATTGCGTTCGCGTAGCGTCTCGTAGAGAGGAGGAACGAAGCAATCGCAAAGACTGGGATTGCTTCGTTCCTCGCAATGACAGAACATATTATATTTATTTGCGCCGATCTACTTACAATTATGAGTCCAGTAGGGCCCGAGCGGTTGGTTCATACGATAAGTTCATGCATCAAATGTCCGAGCAGTGCAGCACTGTCTGGATTGTTCCGATTTTTGCACCCATCATTGGTGCCTTGATTGGTGCGCTCACCTATGACTTGCTTATTGGTCGGGTTTTGGAGCGCGAACACACTAAACAAGCTTATCGACAACAGTTAACGCAAATTGATTAAATTGCAGAAGTTAAGTATGAATTAGCTTCACCCAGAGAAACAGAGAATCAGAGTTTGAGATATTAAATTTTTGAATTTCATACTTAATATTTAGCAACGCCGATTAAGTTGGAGTTCTCTAATATTCAATTAAGATTTTACCTCGTTCTAATTACAAATAAATTCGAGATATATCCCATGACTAAATATATTCTGGCATTCGACCAAGGCACCACCAGTTCGCGCTCTATTATATTTGACCGCAATGGCGATATCCTAACCATTGCTCGGAAAGAGTTTCCACAAATCTTTCCGCAGTCTGGTTGGGTGGAACATGATGCTGATGAAATTTGGTCTTCGCAAATTGGTGTTGCTAATGAAGCCCTAGCTCGCATTGGTATCAAAGCTGGCGATATTGCTGCTATTGGCATCACCAATCAACGAGAAACTACGATCGTCTGGGATCGAAAAACAGGCAAGCCGATTCATAATGCGATCGTCTGGCAAGACCGCCGCACTGCTGCTTACTGCGATGAACTTAAGGCTGCTGGACATGAGACAACATTCCAGACGAAAACAGGACTAGTGATCGATGCTTACTTTAGTGGCACTAAACTTAAGTGGTTGCTTGATAATGTACCTTGCGCTCGTGAAAAAGCCGAGCGAGGAGAACTGGCATTTGGAACCGTCGATAGCTGGTTGATTTGGAAACTAACTCAAGGGGAACTCCACATCACAGATGTGACTAATGCTAGCAGGACATTGTTGTTCAATATTCACAATCAGCAGTGGGACGATGAATTACTGTCCATTCTCGATATTCCCCCTTCTCTTCTTCCCCAAGTGCAGAGTTCGTCAGAAGTATATGGGTATACATCTGAAGGTCTTCTAGGTAGCCGCATTCCCATTGCTGGAATTGCCGGAGACCAGCAGGCTGCAACCTTTGGACAAGCATCCTTGCAATGTGGCATGGCAAAAAATACTTACGGTACAGGCTGCTTTATGCTGCTGAATACAGGTAATAAGCCCATGCAATCTAACCACAAGCTGCTGACCACGATCGCCTGGAGCATCAATGGACGAACAAATTATGCCTTAGAAGGCAGTGTATTCATTGCTGGGGCAGTTGTGCAATGGCTACGCGACGGACTCGGCATTATTAAGCACAGCGCAGATGTTGAACCGTTAGCTTGCAGTGTTCCTGATAATGGTGGTGTATATTTTGTGCCTGCATTTGTCGGTTTAGGCGCACCTTATTGGGATAGCTACGCTCGTGGCACGATTGTTGGTTTAAGTCGCGGCTCAACCAGTGCCCATATCGCCCGTGCAGCGCTAGAAAGCATTGCCTATCAAACGGCTGACGTGATTGATGCTATGCGTCAGGATTCTCAACTTTATCTTTCAGAACTGCGGGTAGATGGCGGTGCATCCCGCAACGATCTATTAATGCAGTTCCAGGCAGATATTCTAGGTGTGCCCGTTGTCCGTCCCAAAATCACCGAAACTACTGCCTTGGGGGCTGCTTATCTGGCAGGTTTAGCTGTTGGTTACTGGGAAAGCGAAGCGGAAATTGTCCAACAGTGGCAGGTTGAGAAACGCTTTGAGCCAAAAATTAGCGCCGATCGTCGAGGAACACTATTAGACTCGTGGCGACAAGCGATCGCTCAGACACGGCATAGGTAGAGGAGCAGGGGTGCGGAGGGGCGGAGGGGCAGAGGAGCGAGGGGAAAAACTATACACAAATTGCTCTTTGTTCTCCCTATCTCTTCCGTTCCCTATCCTCCATTCTCCTATTTTCTCATCATCTTCTTTGTGCTTTCTTTTGATATCTAAATAACTTTAAGAGAATAATTGTGAATACATCGATCGCTCGTGAAAATCTCGTTGCTCAGCTGGGCCAATCCGATGAGTGGGATTTTATTGTCATTGGCGGTGGCGCAACGGGTTTGGGTACAGCAGTGGAAGCAGCTACGCGGGGCTACCGAACACTGCTTTTAGAAAAATATGACTTTGCCAAAGGAACCTCTAGCCGCTCGACTAAGCTGGTGCATGGGGGAGTGCGGTATCTCGCGCAAGGAAACATCGCTCTGGTAAGGGAAGCACTGCACGAACGAGGACTGCTGCGCCGGAATGCTCCTCATTTGGTACACGATTTGAAGTTTGTAGTGCCAGGATATACTTGGTGGTCTCAGCTTTTCTACGGCGCTGGTTTAAAACTTTATGATTTGCTGTCGGGCGATCTAAGCCTTGGTCGCAGTCAGTTTCTCAGCGAGCAAGATACGCGATCGCGCATACCAACTCTGAAGACTGACGGACTTAGGGGAGGAGTTGTTTACCATGATGGGCAATTTGATGATGCTCGCCTCGCCATTACCCTGCTGCAAACGTTGTTGGATTACAACGGCGTAGCTTTGAATTATCTGCCAGTTATTGGTTTGCTCAAGCAAGGGGAACAACTGACGGGCGTTCTTGCTCGTGATGCAGAAACGGGAGAAACTTTTGCACTCAAGGGAAAGATTGTAGTGAATGCCACAGGCGTATTTGTAGATGATGTGCGGCGTATGGATAACCCCAAGGCATCAGCTATGCTGTCTCCCAGTCAGGGGGCACATATTGTTGTGGACAAGCGGTTTTTACCTAACGATAGTGCCATGATGATTCCAAAAACCGAGGATGGACGGGTGCTATTTGCAGTCCCTTGGCATGACAAAGTGGTGATTGGTACTACTGACACCCCTGTTGAACATACTGCCTATGAACCCCGTCCCCTTGAGGAGGAAATTGACTTTATTTTGCACACTGCCGCTCAATATCTCACACCTGCTCCCATTCGTGAGGATGTGTTGAGTGTGTTTGTAGGACAGCGCCCATTGGTAAAAGTAGAAGAAACGGAGTCAACCGCAGCCCTATCCCGCGAACATGTAATTAGCGTTTCTACTTCTGGATTGTTAACCATTACTGGCGGCAAGTGGACAACTTATCGCAAGATGGGTGAGGATGTGGTGGAACGAGCTATCCAACTTGTAAATCTCTCTCCTCATCCCTCAATCACTTCCAACTTGCATTTACACGGCTGGACTCAACAGCCCACACCAGCACCCCTCGATGTGTATGGCAGTGATGCAGCCAGTATCCAAGACTTGCCAGGTGCTAACATACTGCTACATCCTCAATTGCCCTATTTAGAGGCAGAGGTGCGCTGGGCAGCCCGCTACGAACTGGCACGCACAGTGGAGGATGTCCTAGCGCGGCGGACGCGATCGCTTTTACTCGATGCGATCGCCAGTATGCAAGCAGCTCCTCGTGTAGCAGCAATTTTGGCTGAAGAACTAGGGCGAGATACAACTTGGCAGCAACAGCAAATTGAAGACTATCATTCCCTGGCTGCCGGATACTTGCTTAATCATGAATCAACAGTCGATTCAAGCGATCGCTCAAAGAAGATTCTGTCCAATGCCTGAGGTAATTCTCTGGGTCTATTTCTACATCAAATTATTCAATCGGAGAATAGGAATTAGGAAATAGTTTCCCAATCCCCAGTATCCAATCCCTCCTAAACTAAAGCAGGTTCGCGTCGATTATACGCAGAAGAGTCTCCCTTAATGGCCTCACTTTGTTTTCCATCGATACCAACAGGGATGTCGCCGACAATTGTGACTCGTTGAACGTGACGAGGTTGGTTGCCGTAGTCAGCAATAGCATAGTGTTGAGTAGCACGATTGTCCCAGAAAGCTACGTCGCCAACTTTCCAACGCCATCGGATTGTGTTTTCTGGGCGTGTTACATAAGCCTGCAACAATTTGATAATTTCATCGGATTCATTCTGTGACAAACCCCGAATGCGGCGCACGAAACCACCTATGAATAGCCCACGTTCGCCAGATTCAGGATGTATGCGAACAACTGGATGCAGGGTTTCGTATAAAGTCGAGGTGAAGACAGCGCGATGTGCTAAAACTTCTTCTGGCAAGTCAATTGCAGCAGCTGCATAATCGTAGGCATTGCTATGTACTGCCCAGAGTTGGTCAGCGATGTTACGCAAAGGGATTGGTAAATCTTCGTATGCAGTCACGGAGTTTCCCCAAATAGTATCACCTCCTGATGGCGGGATGACGAGCGCCCGTAAAATAGAACCAAGGGGAGGACGGTCTACAAATGTGACATCGGTATGCCAGGTATTGGCGCGGCTCACAGTCCGGCCGTAATTGAGGTCAAGAACTTCCGGATTTTCTGGAAGTGATGGGACGGTGGGATGAGCTGTAGTTACTTCTCCGAAGCGACGGGCGAAGGCTACTTGTCCCTGAGCATCAAGATTCTGTTCTCGGAAGAAAATGACTTTGTATTTTACTAAAGCTTTACGGATATCGCTGATGATTTCGTCGCTGAGGTTATGACTCAGGTCAACACCGATGATTTTTGCACCAATACGGCCAGCAATCGGTTTGATGTCAAAGTATTGCGAACTCATGATATTTATTTCTCCAAGTATTATTACAGGGTTTTTCAAGTAATTGAACTACACTACTCCCCACTCCTCTGCATTTATGTGGGGTAAAAAGCGAACGTCCGTAGTTCGATACTTTCTCGTGGAGGAGCGTCGGCTGGGCTGGTGGGATCTTCAAAGGCTGTGTGAGCTGCAAAACGAGCGCGTCCGTCTTCTGCGGAGTCGAAGCACTTGATAAATAGTGCTTCGTTTCTGTGCATTTGTGGGAAGTAGAACCATTTATGTTCGGGGTTATACGTAACACCGTATGTCTCACCGACGCGATCGCGGTACACGAGATCGCCAGCTATAAGGTCTGTTGCTGCAATGCTTTGCGCGTCACACACTGCCAATGGCGACTCTTGGATGGGTTGTGCGATCGCCCGCCAAACATTGATTATGGCAAATCGTTGTTTTAGTAGCGCATCAATGTCATCTATGCCTCGCACTGCTAATTCCAAACGAGCGCGAGTATAGCCAGATTTAGCAGTGAAGTCGTTGTGTACGCGCTTGGCAGGTTCTTTAATGTTGTTCTCACTAGGCTTAGACTTACCAGCATTACGGAGGGTGTGGTCGAATATCACTACCTGAGTTGCACCTGTCACCTCTTTTAATAATAGCTCGGCTTCTGGGTAGTAGACGCAGCGTACTTCGTCTTCATCGTAAAAATCGCGGACACTGCTGTGATGTTCAGTAAAGGCGAAACCTTCTCGATCTAACGAGATGTTCTCTGAGATAGAACGAGCATTGTAGATTGGCAACTTGTACGTCTGATAAGTTCCATTGGTGCGGGGAATCCCTGGTGGGGGTTCATAAGTATAGTTGACAGGTTTTTCTGCCATCGGGGTTAGGTAAGTGAGATTAGCCTCTACATATGGCAGTTCTTGGGAAGTCGGTCTGTCTAGAACTTGGTTATTTAAGCTCATAGGTCATCCCATTTTGGATTTTGGTTAATTGTTAATGGTCAATGTTCAAGAATTAGTGATTATTCCCTCACTCTCATCACCACAACTCTGTGTGCTATTTTTGAACTACACCAACGGGAACAGGTTCACCAAGAACTTTGGCGAATCTTTGCAAATAAAAGTCCACAGGATTTGCCACTGCTTGAATAGACTTGCGATCGCGTACCAGATTCCACCATGTCTGCAAACGAGGTGTTTCCGCTGGGAGTGTGAATTTGCGGAAATGTTCTAGGAGTGGTAAACGTTCAAACCAAGGATAGAAGCTGATATCAACAAGGCTAAATCGATCTCCTAACCAGTAATGACCGTTGGATAGTTTACCTAATCCTTCCTGCTCAAGATATAAGAGTGCTTCTGTGAACTCTTTTCGTCCTTGTTCCTGTTCTTGGCTATCTTTACCGCGAAGAAATTTGTTAAAAGCAGGTACAAAGCGAGTATTGGCGTAGTCTATCCAGATGCGAGCGATCGCTTTGGTTGCAGGATCGCGGGGTAATAGAGGTGGTTCTGGAAAAACTTCATCTAAATATTCATTGATGATGGCAGACTCGTAAATTTCAACATCCCCATGTTTGATGGCCGGGACTTTGCCATAACGCGAAATCTGCGTGTACCCATCTGGTTTATTTTGTAAGTCAATTTCGATGGGGGTGAAGTCAATGCCTTTTTCCAGTAAGACTACACGGGTACGTTGAGAGAAGGTAGAGGCTTTAGCAAAGTAAAGTTGTATGTTGCTCATGAAATCCTTTCCTAGTAACGATTGTGAACGCAGACTATATAAGATTGCACAACTCAAACCAGAGCAATAATACAGAAGCGAAATGTGTCTATCCGTGCGATTAAATAATTTGACTGCTAAATGATATATTACACTTTGTCGGTCGATTTATCGTAGTATAATTATTATACAGCCTTTCCGAAATATGTATACCTAATTATTAGACTATCTAAATAAATATTGTAGACATAATCAGGTTTGTAAAAAAAGGTGTCATATGTGTTCAATGGCTGACTCTAATAGGTGGTTCCGCCTTGGCTTGTTAGTACCAGCAGGCAACACCACGTTTGAGCCTGACTTTCATTGTGCTTTTTCCAGTCAAGTCAGTATTCATGCCCATCGCGTGATTGCCAAACACTCGCACGCCTATGAAAGCTATGAATCAATGGATGACATCAATGAAGAGGCCGTTAAAGAAGTAGAAAAATTAGCCAAAGCCAAGGTGCATTTTGGAGCATACGGCTTCACTACGGCAACATTTTATCGAGGGCGAGTTTTCGCCGAACAGTTAGAGCAACGTTTGGCGCAGGTGCAAGGAGTACCATTTGTTGTGCCAGCTCTGGCTCTATTAGAAGCGTTGGCACATCTAAAGGTCAAGAAAATTTCTGTAGTCACCCCTTATCCAGAATGGAACAACCAAACACTAAAAACATTTTTGAGTGAAGCGCCTTTTGAATTAGTGGGGTTTAAAGGTGATGAACGTCCCAAAGAAGTAGCAAAAAAGAATTACCTTTGGCATCAGTCGCCCGATCAAGCCGCAGCTTTTATCAAGAAAGTTTCTCATAAAGGTGCAGATGCTATTGTGTTGCCCTGTACGGCATGGAGAACATTTGAGGCGATCGAAGAATTAGAGGCAGATTTAAATATTCCTGTAGTTACTGCAAACCAAGCCACAATATGGAGTTTAGCAAGGCGCGCTTCTATTGAATCTGCACTTCGTTTGAGAGGGAAATTGTTTGCTATTTAGTCACAGAGGTTTTCATAGATTAAATCTTAAAAAGAGGAAATTTCATGTCAGACAAGTCTAATTTACAAAACCTGCTTTTGGATGAGGTACTAGCTTATTATGAGCGTGGTCTGGAAGTTGAACGCTTATCAAAGCGTACAAATCCGATTGAACTAGTTCGCACTCAAGAGCTTCTTAGCCGCTACTTGCCTCAGAAGGACCAGGCAAATTCCTACAAAATTTTGAGGAACATTGGAGTGAACCAAGTCGCCGCCAAAGACTCCTACAAGCCATTCGCTGGCTGGAGACTGAACCTTCTACACTAGGTGTGAGCGCTCACATTATGGCTATTGCTAAAAAGGTGGCAGTCTCAAGGCAAGATAAAGAGCGATCGCTTGGGTAAATATAAAATCTCAGTTAATTACTTGCCACTTGATTCGTCCCCAAGTGAATTAACTTCGCCATTTGGGGCAATTGTTGCGCGAACAGCACCGAACCCACGACGCAAACTACACCACCCAAAATGAGAGTGTTCGGAGCCTTGAAATAATGTGCTAGAGTTCCTGCTACTAAGTTACCAAAAGGAGCCATACCCATAAAGCACATAGCATAAAAGCTCATCACTCTACCCCGTTTGCTATCTTCCACAATAAATTGCAGCACTGTGTTGCTGGCAGCTACTTGAAGCGTAGAACTCCAGCCAACTAAAACCAAAGCTAACTGAGAAATCCAGAAGACTTGAGATAGAGAGAAAAAGATGAAGCCAATCCCCATGATGGCTGGACAGAAGGCTATTAGTCTCTCTAAACCCATAACACTATGACGAAAGCTGAGGTAAACACAAGCAAATACCGATCCCATCGCTGCTGCGGCTGTTAGAAAGCCTAACGTTTCCGATCCTCCGCGCAGAACTTCTACTGCAAAGATGGGTAGAAGTGTCGTGTATGACATACCTACTAAACTAGCTACTGCCAGTAACAGTAGGATGGAACGCACAGGCAGGAAGTAATAGGCATATTGAAACCCTTCTCTCAATTTCTGCCAAGTATTACTCGTCTGTATTTCCACTTTTCGGGGTGTAATCTGCATTGCTGAGATTGCCCAAATAGCAATAAGATAGCTGAGACTATCGTAAAGAAAGCAGAATCCCGCGTCAAACTGAGCAATCAAAATGCCACCCAGTGCCGGGCCAAATAAACGCGCACCATTAAGGAAGGCTGCATTCAGGGCGATCGCATTTCCCATCAGTTCGCGGCTAACCATATCACTAACAAATGCGTTACGTACAGGCACATCTAAACCCTTCAAAAACCCCAAAAATGCACTCAGAATCAGCAATGTCCAAAAATTTGCCCAACCTAGAAATGTGATAATCGTCAGAGTTATAGATATTAAAAAGCCTACGACCTGAAATAGCAGCAACAGGTGATAGCGGTTATAGCGATCGGCTAAAATTCCTGATATTGGGGCTAGTGCAAACACTGGCAATTGTCCAAAAAACCCTGCCAACCCCAGTAGCAAAGCAGAATCGGTCAATCGATAAATCAGCCAGAGAATCGCTACTTGTGTCATGAAGTTGCCTGTCATAGACAAAGCTTGTCCAGCAAAGTAAAGGCGATAATTACGCGATCTAAAGGCAGGTAGATCGAGATTCAATTTGAATCTAAATTTAGGTAATAATTTCATGAACTAAGTGCAAATAAAAAGGGAACAGGAACAAATGAGATAACTTCCCTATTTCCTCCTATCCCAAAAGCGTTTGTTGAGAAATTCCCTAGTTCTCAAAAATCACACTGTGACTAATTCCCGATTTGCAACTACTGACTCAGGTTTGACCCAAATTTTGTCTAACCCACCACTCAGCAGGCGATATTGTTGATTAGGGTCTTGTTGCGGGTAATCCACGCGCTTGTGCATTCCTCTAGTTTCCTGACGTTGCAAACCACTGTTGTACATCCAACGGGCAGTAGCAACCATTGCCGCAGTTTCCCGCGATCGCACAATTTGGCTATCGTCTAGTGTTTTGCTATTGCGAATTTCTTGCCAGAGGTCATCTAGTCTATCTAGGGATGCACTTAAACCTGTAGCAGTGCGGAAGAGGTTGCGATCGTAGGGGAAAACTTCAGCTTGAGTTGCGGCGATCGCTTCATCTGGGGAGAATCTATTATTACCTTCACCATGCAATCCCGCTTCACCAACTGGGCGTATACTGCGCTGGGTTGCTTGTTCTCCTAAACTCAGCGCATAGCTAGCAGCAGATTGTCCAGACCAATAGCCAGAGGACATTGCCCAGGCTGCATTATGGCTACCACCGCCGGTGAATCCACCACAGATTAATTCTCTAGTGGCTGCATCTCCTGCTGCATAGAGTCCATTAACTGAGGTAGCGCAGGTGTAGTCTTTTATCCGAATGCCACCAGTACCGCGTACAGTTCCTTCCAAGCGTAAGGTTACAGGAAATCTTTGAGTAAAGGGGTCAATCCCAGCGCGATCGAAGACGACAAAGAAGTTAGGCTGAGATGCCCGCATCCAGGCTTTTGTCGCTTCATCCATATTTTGATCCAGACGCGCATAAACTGGCTGAGTCAGCAATGTTTTGGCAATTACCGAACGACCGCGCTTAGAACCTGCACCCTCAATTACCGTGCCATCCTCATAAGTAAAAGATGCCCAATCGTAATAACGAGTCTTGGTGACGGAGGAAAAACTAGGAGAAATGGCATAGGCGTTGGAAAATTCCATGCCAGAAAAATCAGCGCCTGCCTCGGCTGCCATCAATAGACCATCCCCTGTGAGAACATTGCAACCAAGAGCCTTACTCAAGAAAGCACAGCCACCTGTAGCAATGACAACTGCCTTTGCTCGGACTGTCCAACGCTCTCCAGATTGACGATTTATCCCTTTAGCTCCAGCTACAGCGCCTTCTGCATCCACAAGCAACTCTAAAGCCGGACTGTGGTCTAAAATTTTGACTCCTGCTTGCTTAACCTTTTTCCGCATGAACCGCATATAATCCGGCCCCTGCAAAGAGCGGCGGATGACTTGTCCATTGGCATCAACGCTGAAAGGATAGCCCCAATCTGCGAGAGAATGAATGTTGTCGTAGGTGCGATCTAATACTCTAGTCATCCAATGGCGGTCTGCAAGAAACCCTCCCATAGCTTCTCGACTTGCCATTGCTGCTTCCCGTTGTTCTGGGTCTGGTGGAATGTACCATACGCCATTTCCAGAAGCTGCGGCTGCACCACTTGTACCGCAGTAACCTTTGTCTACTAAAACGACTTTTGCCCCACCGCTTGCTGCATTCCAAGCAGCCCAAGTTCCAGATGGGCCACCTCCAATAATTAATACATCTGTGACTAAATCTAGGTTAGAGGAATTTTGACGAATAGGACTATTCACGATATTTACTCCTTAATAGAATTAAGAAAAGGGGAAGGGCGGAACTTCCCCAAAAATGCGAGAGTAACCTTTGCTAAAACTTTTAGGGATTCGGGATTTGCCAATCTTTGATATCAAAATCTGACTTCAACAATTTCTGGTCGGCTAGAAACTGCTTTGTTGAATTCAAGAGTTTCAATCCTTCCGGCGTAAAAGGTTCAGGGGGATAAAGGTCTAGTGGATAGGATTGTTTAGCGATCGCCAATGGCACATCACCACTTGCCTGAGCAGCAAACTTGTAAAATGCCTGTGGATTTGCTTTGATATCCTGCAATGCTTGTTGTCTAATTTGGTTCCACTTTTGCGGCAATTCTGGGTGGCGAGATACGAGACTTTCTGTCACGACACTTACCCCTGTCCCAACTAGTCCCTGATGATCTTTGGCTTCATCAATTGCTGGAAATCCTTGAGAAACTAATGTTGGTCCAGCTCCCATAGCAAATGGATAGGCGGCAATATCTCCTCTCTCTATAGCAGCCTTAGCGTCAGCAGAAGGGATCTGCAACACCTTTACATCCTTGGTCAGTCCCTCTTGTTCCAACAAACCCATCAGATATCGATGAAGATAAGTGCCTTTAGCAACTCCTATCTTTGTACCTTTAAGTTGTGCAACTGAGCGCGGGCCATTTTTCTTGGTAACTAACCAAGCATTCTGACCCACCCGTGTTTGATTAATCAATTTAGTTGGCAAACCTGCTGCTCTACCAACTAAAGCTGGCGTATCTCCATACAAACCTATGTCTAACTGACCACTAACTAAGGCTTCGTTTAGGGATGGGCCTCCCACAAAGGGAATAAATTTCACTTCCGTCACACCCAGGCTTTTGAGCGCAGGAGTCAATGTCCCCTTTTTAAAAGCCCAACCCTCCGGCCCGATTGGCAACTTGCTTTCAGAACTGATGAAACCGACTCGTAAAACTAGTGTTTTCGCCTCTGCCAGATTTGCTCCAGTATTTGAGGAAGCTACTGCTGAGTTATGAGACTGGCTTTGTTGGGAAGTACAACTGGTAAGACTTAATAAAAGCGCAAAAGTTGTTACTGAAGCCAAAAGACGATTCAGAAAACTGCGCTCAAGTGCGTGGGAACTCATAGACTGAAATGGAGAGTAGGGAATTTCTCAATTACGAATTACGAATTACGAGTTACGAATTAGTAGACTGCTGCGCTCCCCAAGGAAGAATCCTGCCCTGAGCATCTGTAGCAAGATTGCTGCTACTTTGCATAGCTGGATAGTAGTAGGCAGACTTCTCCTTTTTAGCGGCAGGTGTGCGTCCCTTTCCCCAGCCTATGTCTTCCCGATAGCTGCCAAGCAACCCAGATGCTACCAAAGTATCTTCATCCACTGGAACTGATTCCTCAGCGTTGGGATCGACATACAGTGCATCAACGGGACAGTATAGTTCGCACATATAACAGGTTTGACAATCGCTCTGGCGAGCAATTTTAGGCGCACGTCCCGGTACTGCATCGAAAACATTGGTAGGACAGGCGGTGACGCAAAGATTACATTTAATACAACGAGATTCACTTACTAATTCAATCACAGTGCAACTAACTCCCTATTGACTACTTCCTGTTCGGGCTTTGCCCAGACTGTATCCAATCCACCACTAATTAATCGATATTGCTGGTTAGAATCTTGCTGGGGATAATCCTGGTGCTTGTGCATTCCACGAGTTTCTGTTCTTGCTTGTGCTGAAGTATACATCCAACGTGCAGTAGCGACCATTGCCGCAGCTTCTCGTGCTGGTAATACTTGGTTATCTGCTGGGGCCGCACTATGGCGGATTTCTCGCCACAAACCATGCAAGCATTCCAGAGAATCGCTCAAGCCGCGTTCAGTCCGGAAGAGGTTGCGATCGTAGGGTAATACTTCTGCTTGAACAGCGCGGATAACTTCCTGGGGGTTAAAAGTGTGGCTACTCTCAGAACTAACTGCTGCCTGTCCAATTGAATGCACTTGTCTTTGGTTTGCTTTTGCTCCCAATTGACGAGCATATTCAGCCGCCGCTTGTCCTGACCAATAGCCGGAAGACATTGCCCAAGCAGCATTGTAACTACCACCCCCTGTAAAGCCACCACAAATTAATTCCCTTGTAGCTGCATCTCCAGCTGCATAGAGTCCAGGTACTGAGGTAACACAAGAATTATCTACAATCCGAATGCCGCCAGTACCTCTTACTGTGCCTTCCAAACGCAGTGTAACTGGGAAGCGTTGAGTGAAAGGATCAATTCCACTCCTGTCAAAAGGTAGGAAGAAATTATGCTGGATGGTTCGCATCCAAGTTTGTACTTCTTTTGGAGTTTTGTGGAGGCTACAGTATACAGGCTGGGTTAGCAATGTCTTGGCAATCACAGAGCGTCCCCGTTGAGAGCCAGCACCCTCAATTAGCGTGCCATCTTCGTAAGTGAATGTTGCCCAGCGATAAAAAGCTCCTTTAGTAACAGAAGCAAAGGCAGGAGTGAGGGCATAGGCATTAGAAAATTCCATCCCTGACATTTGCGCTCCAGCTTCTGCTGCCATTAAATAACCATCTCCAGTTAGAACGTTGCAACCGAGGGCTTTACTTAAAAAAGCACAACCACCAGTGGCAATTACTACTGCTCCGGCTCGCACTGTCCAGCGTCCACCCACTTGGCGACGAATTCCTTTCGCCCCAGCTACTGCTCCTTCGCTATCTACCAGCAATTCCAAAGCAGGACTATGGTCAAGAATTTGCACTCCGGCTTTCTTGACTTGCTTACGCATCAGGCGCATGTATTCTGCCCCTTGCTGGAGCGAACGATAGTAAGGTTGTCCTTGTTGGTCAGAGGGAAAAGGATAACCCCAGTTACCTAACTGATGCAGATTTGCATGAGTCCGATCCAAAACTCGCTCCATCCACGATCGCTCTGATAAAAATCCTCCTAGAGCTTCCCTACTAGCCATAGCGGTTTCCCGTTGGTCGGGGTTTGCTACATACCAAACACTGGTGCCACCTGACGCAGTTGCTCCACTAGAGCCACAGTAGCCTTTGTCTACCAAAACAACCCGTACTCCCTGAGCAGCTGCATTGTAAGCCGCCCAAGCACCAGCCGGGCCACCTCCAATAACTAAAACATCTGCCTCTAAATCTAGATTGGATCCACTGGCAGATGATTGCTCAGACGCTAATTGATGGGCGCTCACTAGCTCTCACTCCTTAATTCAAAATAGCAATATCTTTTAAAACCACAGAAATGACTAGCAGAAGTCATCTAACGATTAGTAGACCTAAATGACTTATATCTACGGTACTAGCAACATAATCTGACAAAATACTAATCATCTACCGATTTAGCGGTGATTAATTTAGCAGTATTACACGGCACTCAATAAAATTCAAGCCTTTCGTCAATAAAATATATGTATATCTAAATTTATTAATTACGAATAGTTAGAATTGCTAAATTTGATAACGTTTCGGTTTATACTGAACTCATGTTGACAAAAGTTAAAAAGACTAAACCCAAATAAGTAGTCTTGTAAAATAAATTACTTGGTTTGGAGAGATAACAGTCAACAGTGATGGGATACAGCGATTTCAGTTGTGTTAAAAAATGGCTCAATAAGGTAAAAATAGGTGTGGCATGGGTCATTGGCGGGTAATGCTACTTAGCTCACACCGAAGCATCCTGTCGATATTGCCTCTAATTTGACAGTCCTCTAGGAGAGGGCTAGCCGTTCTTGAAGAGTAGAGCGAGTCAAAAGACATCGCATCTTCAACTCTTTGTTACCCTACATTTAATTAGCTCCAAGCGTGAAAGAAATAAATGAAGCGGATTATTAGAAAAGCTGTGACTTTGCTTTCTGTGTACTACGCCTATATGGTTGAGTATCGCGCAGAACTGATTTTATGGGTTTTGTCTGGGTCTTTACCAATTATCCTTATGGGTGTCTGGATACAAGCAGCGCAAGGTGGAAAGTTCGGTTTGACACCTGTAGATTTTGCCCGTTACTTTCTGACAGTTTTTGTTGTTAGGCAAATTACAGTTGTCTGGGTAATTTGGGAATTTGAAAAGGAAGTAGTGGAAGGCAAGCTATCGCCTAGATTGCTACAGCCGCTCGATCCAGTATGGCATCATGTTGCCTCTCATCTTTCTGAAAGAGTTGCTCGCATACCGTTTGCGCTGATGTTAATAGCATTATTTTTTCTACTATATCCCCAAGCTTTTTGGTTGCCGAATTTGGGTCAAGTGTTGCTGTTTACATTAGCGGTAGTGTTGGCTTTTATTTTACGGTTTGTGATTCAGTACACCTTTGCCTTATTTGCCTTCTGGACAGAACGGGCTAGCGCTTTAGAAAATTTCTGGTTTTTATTTTTTTTGTTTTTTTCTGGGATGATCGCCCCTTTAGATGTGTTTCCTGAACCTGTGCGGGCTATAGTTTTATTTACACCTTTTCCTTACTTGATTGATTTCCCCGCAAGTCTTTTAGTAGGGATACCCGTAGATGTAGGGCGGGGATTTTTATCAATGGTGGGCTGGATATTAATATTTTTGGGTGCAAATCGCTTACTGTGGCGTGCGGGATTGAAGCGTTATTCTGGTATGGGAGCTTAAATAAAAAGTTTTTGATTTTTGATTTTTGGACTATTTTTTTTACATAAATAAACCCAGATATTAACTAAGAATATTTTAAAGTTGTTTTAATGGGGTTACCTCTAGTCCAGCATTATTAACTCTATCAAAAGCTATTTTAATAACTCCCTCCCAGGATTCTAATTGCTTAATAAATTTTGGAGGCAAACTGTTGTAAATAAAAGTAAAACTAGGATTAGCTGCGGTTTAAAATCCTAAGTTTCTTATCCTTTAAGTAACTGAGTTAACGATAGTTTACTTTTTTTGACTTCTCAATTGAGCTATCTTTTTATGGCAAATCTGCAACTCTTACAGGATTTATTGTAGGGTCGGTAAGAAGACCAGTGAAAAAACAAGGGACGGGCGAAATGCCCATCCCCAAAACCAATTAAATCATCCTGCAAAGATGTAATGTCCGATTAACCTTCCAACGCCTCAGCAGTCTTCTTCTTATCTAACTTGAGAATCAACACACCCAAAGGTGGCAGACACAAATCGAGTGAATAGGGACGACTATGCAATGACCAATGATCTGTCCACTTACCGCCTAAGTTACCCATGTTGCTACCGCCATACTGACGCGCATCACTATTGAACAACTCGGTGTAAAATCCATGTTCCGGTACACCAATGCGATAGTGAGAATGAGGTTGGGGTGTAAAGTTGCAAACTACAACAACAAAATCATTAGAATCTTTATCGCGACGGATAAAGGAAACTACACTATGGCGGTTGTCGCTACAGTCAATCCACTCAAACCCCGGTTCAGCAAAATCCTGAGTGTACAAAGTTGGTTCGGAACGGTAAAGATGGTTCAACTCCTGGAAAAACTGTTTTAACTGTTGGTGTGGTTCATGCTGGAGTAGATGCCACTCCAAATCTGCCCAGACATTCCACTCACTCCACTGTGCAAACTCCATGCTCATAAACATGGTTTTTTTACCAGGGTGAGCGAACATATAGGTAAATAAACAACGCACATTAGCCAACTTCTGCCATGTATCTCCCGGCATTTTGCCGATAATATTGCTCTTGCCATGTACTACTTCATCATGGGACAGAGCCAGCATGAAGTTTTCACTGTGGTTGTACCACATACTAAAAGTGATATTGTTCTGGTGAAACTGGCGGAACCAAGGATCCATGCTGAAATAGTCCAGCATATCGTGCATCCAGCCCATATTCCACTTTAAGTTAAAGCCCAGTCCACCTGTGTAGGTAGGCCAAGAGACCATCGGCCAAGAAGTAGATTCTTCAGCAATTGAGAGAACGCCTGGGAAATAGCTGAAAATAATGTGATTTACCTGACGCAAAAAATCTGCTGCTTCCAGGTTTTCTCTACCACCGTACTGGTTAGGTAGCCATTCTCCTGGTTCGCGACAATAGTCATTGTAGAGCATTGAAGCAACAGCATCAACGCGAATGCCATCAATGTGGTACTTGTCAAACCAAAATAGAGCATTTGCTACCAGAAAATTCCTCACTTCGTGGCGACTGTAGTTGAACACCAAAGTGCCCCATTCTTTGTGTTCGCCTTTGCGAGAGTCTGCGTGTTCGTATAGATGGCTACCATCAAAGAAAGCTAAACCATGACCATCTTTCGGGAAATGACCGGGAACCCAGTCCACTATGACACCGATGTCGTTTTGGTGACATTGGTCTACGAAATACATAAAATCTTCGGCACTGCCAAAACGCGAAGTGGGAGCATAGTACCCAGTTACTTGATAACCCCAAGACCCATCAAAGGGATGCTCCGCAATTGGCAACAGTTCCACATGGGTGTATCCTAAGTCTTTAACGTAGGGGATGAGCCGGTCTGCTAGTTCCCGGTAGGTAAGGAAACGTGCCCCCGGTTTCAGTTCAGAAACAACCACTACAGGCTCAGTTTCACCATTAGGTAGCTTAGCTGGTTCCGCACTAGCAGCATGTAACCAAGAGCCTAAATGTACTTCGTAAACTGAAACAGGTTGGGTTAGAGGGTCAGTGTGTCGCCGCTTTTCTAGCCATTCTTCGTCACTCCAAGCATAAGCACTTAAATCAGTGACAATGGATGCCGTTTTTGGGCGGGGTTCTTGCTGAAAACCGTAGGGATCGGACTTTTCGTAAATGTGTCCTTCAAAATTTTTGATTTCGTATTTGTAATGTGCTCCCACTTCTAATTCGGGGATGAACAATTCCCAAACACCAGTGGATCCTTTACGCATTTGGTGTTTGCGCCCATCCCAAAGATTGAAATCTCCCAGGAGCGATACATTACGAGCGTTGGGTGCCCAAACGGCAAAATAAACGCCTTTAACTCCGTCTACTTCTGCGAGGTGCGACCCCAATTTCTCGTAAATCCGGTGGTGATTACCTTCAGTGAACAAATGCAAGTCAAAATCTGTCAGGCGGGGAGAACGGAAAGCATAGGGGTCATAAGTGACACGCTCATGCTCTCCTTCTTTAATCCGTAACTGGTAGTTTGCCAGTTCTGCTGTTTCAATGGTGCATTCAAAAAAGTGCGGATGATGTACGGTGTGCATTGGGTATTCCTGCCGTTCCTCAGGAAGAACTACCCATGCCTCACTTGCATTTGGTAGGTAGGCTCGCACAGCCCAGACATTTTGGCCATTTTGCTCTATGGGATGAGAACCAAGTATTTCAAAGGGATCGGAATGCTGATTCCAAACGATGCTGTTAACTTGTTCGGGGGCGATCGTAGTCATGGACATGAAGCTACCTAAGTCAGAATAAAGTGAGTAACTAAATCTACTTGTGAAATATATATATATTCTTTACATTTATTTGCAAATTTGTCTTCTTGCCTCCGTTATCCTACATCAGAATGAGTCACCAGTCTCTTAGAGGTCAGGGGGGGTAGAGAACAGGGGGGCGGAGGCGATGAGGGAACTTTTGCTTGTGACTCCTAACAACTGATGACTGTCATCTGTCATCTATTCCTTATTTTTGATCCGTGAATAAGGTGATTTTGACATTGGTTGTGTAGTATTTTTGGTGCTAGTCTGTCTTAAGGGATCATCCGATGCAACAGCTCCTCAACAAATTATTTAGCATTAAAAAACACGTTATCCGGTTTATTCTACCGCTGCTAATCAGTATTGTAGGTTCTTCGCTGTTTGCTTCACCTGCATTCGCTACAGGTGTGTATCAAATGCCAAGTCTCGTAGCTGGCGATACTACTTGGGTATTGGATAAAGGTGACGTTATCAGCCGCCTGAATGAAGGTAAAATTAGCGGTGCCTTGGAAGACTTGGCAAAGCAAACTGGCAACGAAGTCAGATTTGTGACTGTTCGCCGCCTCGACTATGGAGAAACGCCGGAAAGTTTTACTAAAGCACTATTTGAAAAATGGTTTCCGACAAAACAAGCGCAAGCCAATCAAACCTTATTAGTACTGGTCACAGTGACTAACGGTACTGACATCATCACCGGAGATAAAGTCAAGTCTTTGTTAACAGACTCTATAGCCGAGAGTGTAGCTTCTGAAACATTGGGCGTACCTTTACGGGACGGTAACAAATACAATCAAGCATTTCTAGATGCGAGCGATCGCTTGGTTGCTGTCCTCTCTGGAAAACCCGATCCCGGGCCACCCGAAATTGTTGACAAAGTGCAAGTAGAAGGCACATTCAAGAAAGCAGAAGAAACCGACCAAGGTAACGCCACTGCTTGGGTAATAGGACTTTTAATTGCCGCCACCATTATTCCGATGGCGACTTACTACATCTACCAAATCAATCAACCATCCTCTGATGGATAAAAACAGAGTTAGCAGTCAGTAGGGGCGTTCGCTCAAGCGCGTTCCCGGATGGTACGGCCATTCACCCGTACAGGAATTAGGAGTTTTTAACTTCTCACTTCTCGCTTCTAACTTTAATCTTGAACATACTCTTGCCCTGTTACTAAAGCTACCTCAGCGCGGACAAATTCTCGACCTAAATAAGCTGCATGATCCAACTGAGTCACTACACAGGGCTGAGTTTCTTCAAAGATTTTTACGCAAAGTTCCTTTGCTGTTCTTCCACTAAAAACAGTCGTGTGAGTGCGTTCCACTTTTCCCTTGGCAGGAATTACTTTTCCCGTCTCTGGATCTACAGCCAAACCACGTTCATCAATCACATTTGTAAAATGCTTGGCATAAATTAAACCTACTTCTCGATCCAGGTAGATAATGAAATATCCACTCGGATCGAGGTCAATATGGCGCTGAGAAAGTTTGCGATCGATTTGCGCCAAATCTTTAACCATCAAATCCATAAGCATTATCAAAAGTAAATTTCTTTCTTCAGGATTTTTACACTCTATATCAAGTGTAATTCCTATATTCCTTCGCTTTATTTATATCTTGAAGATTTTTCGGATTCACCTAAAGTATTGGGCAGAACACCGTAATGCGATCGCGCTTCATATCGCGTCCGTTTAATTAGCGATTGCAAGTCATTGCGAGTGCAACGAATTCGAGCGAAGCAATCGCAAGTTTTGGGGATTGCTTCACTACGCTGAAGCTCCGTTAGCAATGACAACTGTTCAACCGACTTAATATCACACCCTACCAAACCGAGCAAAATACATGTATAGAAAAAAGGGTAAGGATAATTTTTCAGTATTTATCCTTACCCACAGATATTAATATTGTTATACTTATACCAATCTTTTGGCACAATAAACTTCATGAAAAGATTCCAGATCGCTGCATCACAGGAGTAGGAATCAAACCAATTAGCTCAACCTACAGAGAATTCATGAACAGCTGTACCTTTTCTAGGAGTGGCTCATATTCGATTTGTCCAGCTAATTCTTGGGCATTTTGATAGCACGATCGCGCTAATTTTTTGCGTTTTGTTGTAGCGTAAAGGCTTCCCATATTCAGCAAAGTTGAAATTTTTCCGAGACGATCGCCAAGTTCGCGATGAATGGTAATGGCTTTTTTGTAGAACTTGAGTGCTTGTCTGTGTTGTCCTAGGTTACTGTAAGTGTAACCGATGTTATTAAGGGTTGTTGCTTCACCAGAGCGATCGCCTAATGCCTGACGTGTCAACAAAACTTGATGATAAAGCAACAGCGCTTGTTGAGGTTGTCCTATATCACTATAGATAGAGGCGATATTATTCAAGGTGGTTGCCTCACCAATCAAATTCTTGACAGCTCGTTGAATAGGCAGCGCATCTTGAAGAAATTGTAGAGCTTTCTCAAACTGGCCTAGGGTGCTGTATGCAAACCCAATACCGTTTAGCGTTGTGGCCTCACCAGAAAAGTCTCCTAGCGATCGCCGCATTGCCAAAATTTGATGATGTAGCAACAAAGCTCGTTTTGGTTCTCCCAATTTGGTATAAATTAGTGCCACATCGTTGAGAGTAGAAACTTCACCTTGAGTGTCCTCTAATTGCCTGAAGATTTCAGCGGCTTGGTCAAAATAATCTAAGGCTTGGGAAAATTGTCCCAGTCGGCTGTAGGTAGAACCCAGATTGCTGAATGCTGTAGCCTTTGCAGTTGCATTGTCAAGTTCAACAGCAACCAAAAGCGCCTGATGAAAACACTCTAGTGCTGTTTGAAGTTCCCAGCAACCGAGGTGAGCTAAACCAATGTCGTTTAATGTATGCCCTTCTCTGGCTCGATCTGGAATTGCTCTAGCTAAATGTAAGTTTTCTGCTGCTAGCTCTAAAGATTCTTGAAATTTTCCCTGCTGGTAGTAGCGGTTGGCTTCATAACGACGTTGTTCCCACTCTTTGACCTGATTTGAAGGTTGCGTCATTTGACCTCGGTTGCACTAGAGATAAATAGGCATCGTCTTGGGAATGAACCTTTTTATGGTTTCCCAACTTGGAGTTAAACATTATTTTGTACCTTTAGATAGAAGATGTAAATAGATAAGTCTACCTTGAGATATAAGACGCAAATCAAAAAATGTGATTATATAGTATATTTCTTTACAGTATAAATTCCCTAATTAAGTTGCTGACTAGTGGCTGATGGATGATTGACATCAATTAACAAGCAGCAGCAACCTCATTTAAATTAACTTGATAACCAAGTTTGTCTAACTATTTAACCAAGCACTTTTTCTTGAGTTGTGGTTTTTCGTGACGCTCAAAGTAATTAGCGCCCCATCGCGATTGCAGTTCGACCGCTTGCTCAAAAGGGCGGCAGTATTCTTTTGTACTGTCCATTGCTACATGAGTGCAACCATGAGCGAACGAGCATCATTCCTTTGGGGTGTACGAAGTTCATAGGGACTGCGTTCTGCCTTGAAAGTGCTGAGTTAGGAGGGATGCAAGACCTTGCACCCATACAGGAGTTGGAAGTGAGCAGTAGAGACACGATTATACTCTTACGAGAAGCCGCTCTTACGAGCGTCTACGCGTCTGTACAAGAGTTAAAAGTTTTATCTCCCGCTGCCCCTCCGCCCCTCTGCCTGACTTCATTTGTGATTACTTTTGCCTAACTACTTACTTCCTCACCAATTGACATGGGGTAGCAATACACGATACATCATGATCCATCAGTTAAATTTTTTGAGATGAAAAATTTCTTGAATTGCAGAATTCACCAGTATGAGGAGGGGTGGAAATGGATGTCAGCTTGATTGTATCCAACATCCTGAATCCGCCAGTTCTATTTTTCTTTCTGGGGATGACTGCTGTTTTTGTCAAGTCCGATCTGGAAATTCCTGCCCCTATACCTAAACTCTTCTCGCTTTATCTACTGTTTGCGATTGGTTTTAAAGGGGGAGTAGAACTAATCAAAAGCGGGATCACTCAGGAAGTGATTCTGACGCTCGCAGCAGCCATGTTTATGGCTTGTTTAGTGCCAATTTACACCTTTTTTATTCTGAAAGTGAAGTTGGATACTTATGATGCTGCTGCGATCGCTGCAACTTACGGTTCTATCAGTGCTGTTACTTTCATCACCGCTAGTGCCTTTTTGACTGAGCTTGGCATTCACTTTGATGGTTATATGGTGGCAGCTCTTGCCCTGATGGAATCTCCTGCCATCATTGTTGGTCTGATCTTAGTGAATCTATTCACAGTTGATGAGAAGCGGGACTTTTCTTGGCCGGAAGTGTTGCAAGAAGCATTTTTGAATAGTTCGGTCTTTCTGTTAGTTGGTAGCCTCATAATTGGCTTCTTAACAGGAGAACACGGTTGGAAAGTCTTAGAACCCTTTACACAAGGGTTATTTTATGGCGTTCTCACTTTCTTTTTACTAGACATGGGACTAGTCGCCGCTAGAAGAATTAAAGACTTGCAAAAAACAGGAGTTTTTCTTGTTTTATTTGCCATACTAATTCCAATACTTAATGCAGGCGTTGGGTTAGCGATCGCCAAATTCATCAGTCTGCCTCCAGGAGATTCACTCTTGTTTGCTGTGTTATGTGCCAGCGCTTCTTATATCGCTGTGCCAGCAGCTATGCGATTGACTGTTCCGGAAGCGAACCCTAGCCTGTACGTTTCTACCGCTTTGGCAGTGACATTCCCGTTCAATATTATCGTGGGAATTCCGTTATATCTATACGGAATTAACCTGTTTTGGAGGTAATAATATGCACCTAGTTAAAAAGATAGAAATTATCGCCAACTCGTTTGAACTTAGCAGAATTTTAGATGGTTTAGACAAGTCAGGCGTACATGGTCATGCTGTCATCCGCAATGTTGCTGGCAAAGGATTACGAGGAACAGCCGAAGATTTAGATATGACGATGCTCGATAATGTGTATATCCTCGCCTTTTGTATGCCAGAGCATGTCAAGCCTGTGGTGGAAAACATTAGACCGCTACTAAACAAGTTTGGCGGTACTTGTTACATCTCAGATGTGATGGAAATTCGCTCTACAAAATGCATAGCGTCGTTGTAAAATCATGAATCAAAATAAGCATTCTATGGAACGTCGTGACTTCTTGAAGTTAGGAGTCACAGGAGCATTTGGGGTAATGGTCACTGCTAGCGATTTACTCTGGCGAGTTCAACCTGCAAAAGCTGCCGAAAGTCCTCAATCTCTCAGTCCCGATGCAGCACTACAGAAGCTGCTAGAAGGAAATCAGCGCTTTATTCAGCATCAAGCCCAATACCCGGATCAAACTGCCGAACGGTTGAAGGAAGTTGCTCAAGCTCAACATCCATTTGCAACTATCCTTACTTGTGCAGATTCCCGAGTGCCTGTAGAAATTGTTTTCGATCAAGGTGTTGGGGATATCTTTGATGTGCGAATTGCTGGAAATATTGCCACACCTGAAGCCAGAGGCAGTATTGAATATGCTGTCACCCTGTTAGGCACGCCGGTGCTAATGGTACTGGGTCATGAGCGATGTGGAGCAGTAACCGCAGCCGTGCAAAAACAAAAACTGCCTGGTGACATTGGTACTTTTGTCAAAGCAATTAAGCCCGCTGTCGCCAGGGTCAAGGATCGGCCAGGTGACCCAGTTGAAAACGCTGTAGTTGCAAATGTGCAATATCAAATTGAACAGTTACAGCGATCGCAGCTTTTAAGCGAGCAGCTAAAGTCCGGCAAACTCAAAATCGTTGGAGGTCGTTACGACCTAGATACGGGGAAAGTGACGATTGTTGCTTAATTTCATAGAGGGGATTATACCACGTCTTGTTAATTCATGACATATAATCACAATTCTCTAAAATAACGTTACATACGCAAGTTTGGAAAGTCAGATTAAATCTGGCTTTCTTAATATCACTTTGGTTTTTGCTGGCATCGCTTCTGCTGGTATTTGTTTCAGTATCTCAGTACTCTGGATTTTTGAGTACATGATGTAAGCCATGCAATAATTCCTGGGCGGTGAAGGGCTTCAATAACATGAGTTCGACATTAGTACAATCATCTTCTACAAACGCTTCATTGGAATTAAGACCACTGCAAGCAATGATTTGCACTTTTGGGTTCATTTTTTGTAAGGTGCGGATGGCAGTTGTGCCATCCATCTCTGGCATCATCATATCCATCAAGACTGCACTGATATGATGCTTGTGCTGGGCATAAAGTGCGATCGCTTCGATACCATTACTGGCAGTGAGAGTTTTGTAGTTGTAGTTTTCTAAGATGATGGTGGTAATCTCGAGAATTTGAGCTTCATCATCGACAACTAAAATTAACTCCCCATCACCTGTAGGCGATTCCATCTCTTCTATATTCATGGCTTGAGTTGCCTGCACTGCTGGCAAGAAAAGCTTAAATTGGCTTCCTTTTCCAACCTGGCTAGACACATTCACAAAACCATCGTGACTTTTGACAATCCCAAGCATGGTAGAAAGACCTAATCCTGTACCTGTACCAACTTCTTTTGTGGTGAAAAATGGCTCAAAAATTCTATCCAAGATTTCTGGCGGCATTCCAATTCCAGTATCGGCAACAGTCATCACAACGTAATGTCCGACTTTGGCATCTAGATTCATCCTGGCATAGGCTTCATCAATAAACATGTTTTCTGTAGAAATTTTAATAGTGCCACCGTCTGGCATGGCATCACGAGCATTGACTACTAGGTTCATCAATACCTGATGCAGTTGTGTGACATCTCCAAATATCGCCCACAAATCTTCCGGAACAGCGATCGCAAATTCAATAGATTTGGGAAATGTCTGCTTGGCAATCAAGGTAATTTCCGAAATCAGATGTTTGATTTGGACTATGGTACGCTCTCCTTTAAATCCGCGTGCGAAAGATAAAACTTGTTTAACTAAAGCAGCGCCGCGTCTGGCATTGTTCTCTACAATTGCCAGTAGGTGCTGATAGCGCTCTTGGTCTTGCGTGTATCTTACTTGTAGTAGTTGAGCTGATGCCAAAATTGGTGTCAAAATGTTATTCAAGTCGTGAGCAATGCCACCTGCCAAAGTGCCGAGACTTTCTAATCGCTGGGCACGGAAAAATTGCTCTTCGAGTTGTTTCTTTTGTGTAATGTCAGTATCAACACTCAGGATAGACTTGGGTTGTCCCGCAGCGTCACGCATCAGTGTCCAGCGGCTCTCTACGATAATTTCTCTGCCAGATTTCTTAACTTTACGTAACTCACCTTGCCACGAGCCAGATTCAGTTACAGTTCTCACAGCCGTTTCTACTTTCGGCAAAGTTTCTTTGTACAAAATCTCTTTAGCATCTTTACCCAAAACCTCTTCTGCCTGCCAACCGTAGAGACGTTCTGCACCTTTATTCCAAAATAAGATTTGGGATTGGAAATCTCGTACGAGAATCGCGTCAGTGGCGATATCTAGTAGTGCTGCTTGTTCTTTGATTTTCTGTTGTGCCTGTTTGCGTTCGCGCTTCGCGGCTTGCCGTTCGCTAATATCAGAAAACGAAGCGACTACAGCATAGGGAGTGGGGTCGTTGTCTCGAAATAAGGGTTGGGAATTAATTTCAATCCAGGTGAGTTGTCCGTTGGGCTTGTGGACTCCCATCACCACATGCGAACAAGGTTTGCCTGTATTTAAAGTGATTGTTGTGGGATGAGTTTCACCAGGGAAGGGAGAGCCGTCTTCATGAATAGTCTGCCAACAGGAATCGTTAGCGGTTCTGCCGATAATCTCGTTGGCTGCAAGTCCCAGAATGTTTTCAGCACTGGCATTACAAGCTACTATGCTGCCATCAACCTCCATCAGGAGAATACCCTCTTGCATGGCTGTGACAACCGAACGATAGCGTTCTTCGCTTTCTTTAAGTGCTTCCTCTGCCTGCTTGCGATCGGTAATGTCTCTGGTTGTACCAATCATCCTTGTGGGCTGGCCGATTTCGTTATGGTAAACTTTACCAGTGCCGCATAACCAGTGTATGCTGCCGTCAGGCCAGATAACTCGGTAATTTAATGGAGGTCTGGTTCCTTGTTTAATCGTGTCAGCCACAACTTGACTCACAGATTCGCGGTCTTCTGGATGGACTAAATCGAGATATTCTTCATAGGTTGGAGGTTCTGGGGCACTTGGCAGACCATACATTGGTCTTAAATTGGCAGACCAAACGGCGGTGTTGCTAACAAGGTTCCAATCCCACACACCTACCCGGCCGGCTTCCAGAGCTAAACTCAGTCGCTCCTCGCTCTGTCGCAGTGATTCTTCTGCTTGCTTGCGTTCGGTGATATCTTCGGCAATGCCACCACAGGAGTAAACTTTTCCTTGTTCATCCTGCATGACGAAGCCCCGATCCCAGATCCAGCGAATTGAGCCATCTGGACGCAAAATGCGATATTCTATATCGCTGGACTCTCCACGCTGATGTTGCGCTAGTTTTGCTATAACGCGATCGCGATCCTCTGGGTGAACTGTATCTATCCAAGAGCTAGGTCGATCGCGCAGACTTTGAACAGAACGACCCCAAATTTTTTCATAAGCAGGATTAGCATACAAATTGTCTCCTGTCTCTGGGTTGGCAATCCAGAGCAGAGCGTGGGTGTTGGCGGCAAAATGGCGAAATTTCTCTTCGCTCTCGCGCAATGACTCTTCTACTTGCTTGCGTTCGGTGAAATCTTCGGCAATGCCACCGTAGCAGCAAACTTTTCCTTGTTCATCGCGAATAGGAAAGCTGCGATCCCAGATCCAGCGAATTGAGCCATCAGGACGCAAAATCCGATATTCCAATGTAGCAGATTCACCATTGAGAAGTTGTTGGGCTACTGTTGTTCTGACGCGATCGCGATCTTCTGGATGAACGTTGTCTATCCAAGTTTCCGGCTGTTCGCATAAACTTTGACAAGAGCGTCCCCAAATCTGCTCATAAGCAGGACTAACGTACAAGGTTTGGTAGGGATCTGGGCTAATAATCCAGATAACTGCATTGATATTTGCTGCAAAATGGCGAAATTTCTCCTCGCTGGTTCGCAGTGCTATCTCCATCTGCTTGCGATCGGTGATGTCTCTGCCTACTCCCTGAATTTCAACTACCTTTCCTGTTTCATCTTCGATCGCTGTGACGTTCCATTGATACCAGCGAAAACCGTTAACTGTGAATATGCGTTGCTCGCTAATGGTTAAGTGATGGGGTGGTGAGGCGATCGCCCTCAGATGTTGCTTCGCTTGCCGCAGTTCATCTGGATGGCAAAATTGAGTCAATGATTGACCGCGTAACTCATCCAATTGCCAGCCCAATGTTTGGCAAGCTGCTGTATTGGCAAAGGTAATCTGCTGCTGTAAATCTATGCGGATCACAAGGTCAGTTTGGCTCTCAATCAGTTGACGATAGAGTTGCTCGCTTTGCCGCAATGCCTCCTCGGCATGTTGGCGCTCAATGATTTCCTGTTGTAAGAGTTCGTTAGCAACCACAAGTTCTGCTGTGCGTTCTGCTACTCGTTGTTCTAATTCATCAGTAGCCTGGCGCAATGCTGCTTCTGCTTGTTTGTGTTCGCTAATGTTAGATACCAACCAACGCCAGCCAACTCGCTGCCGCTGTGAATTGTACACAGTAGCAATCCTGATGCTAGCTGGGAAAGGTTTGCGATCCTGTGGCTGAAGATAAATTTCCCAGTCTTGGACATCTTGCAAACTTTGTAGTTGGGTAATGAACCGATGGCGGTCTTGCTCAGCAATAAATAAAATTAATGGTTTACCCACCAAATAGTTTTGGCGCACAGAGAGTAAAGTCCCTGCTGCATTATTAGCCTCTTGGATAAAACCATAAACATCGGTCACCAAGTAACCGTCTGGAGCAAACTCAAATAAATCCTGGTAACGCTGGCGTTCAAATTCTGCTGTTTCACGGGCAAAAGCTAGTTCTACATTTTGTTGGCGCAGTTCTTCTTCCGCTACTTGTAGTTCTTCAAGGGTTAGCTGAAGTTCTTGGTTAACTTGCATGACTTCAGCAGATTGTGCATCAATCCATTGTTTTAAATAATTATAAGTTTGACAGCGTACTGCCTCTATGTGCCGATTCTCCTGCTCTAAATCATTTGTTGGGTCTTGTAAATGTTGCTGTAAGGCGGCGACGACACCAACCATTTTCACTAAGTCAAAGGCTTGCAGCAGGCAAGTTTCAGTGACGATTCCTACTAATTGTCCTTGCTCATCCAAAATCGGTAGATGGCGAATCTGATATTGATGCAATAATGACAAGGCTGTGAAGATATCCTGAGAATGTGATGGCGATTGGATCGAGGTAATAACTGGCTGTGTCATCACCTCAGCCATTTTTACCTGAGATAAATCTATCCCAGATGCTGTTACTCTAATTACATCTGTGTCTGTAAATATTCCTAAGAGATGTCCTGCTTCTACAACTAAAATACAACTAGTTTGTCGCTGATTGCATCTATTTGAGTCTAACGACGAACTAAAGCTGCTCAGTGGTAAATTATCACTTCGTTGCTGACTCATCAAGATAACAGCATCGACTACATAACTATCAGGGCTAATCGTTAAGGGAGAATAATCTATAACATGATATAAATTTGGTAAATCAATCAACCGATCGTTGAATCGCATAGTTAATTCGTCAATTCTCATTATCTTATCGAATTAGAACGATATAGCGAAAGTTAAAGTGAGTAAACCGTTGGCAATCAGCAGTTATTGAGATTTAATAAGAAACTAAGCAAATTTATTGATGAATCTAGCAATGCCAAAAGCGCGATTTATAATATGCACGGTTTATCAGCCAAATGAGCATACAAGTTGGGACATTGATAAAATTTTGTAGTGGTCAAACTCATTTTATTGTCAAATGAGGGATAGAAGAACTGCTATCTAAAAAGATTACCTTATTTGATGGGCTTGATAGTCCTGTTGTCGTGAAATAAATAAAATTAAGTTGTTTGCAGGATAGCGATCGCTCCACTCTTTGATGTAATATTTGATTTCTGTGACTAACTACTGCCAATCTAGTCAAACATTGCAGAAACAATGCTTATCGCCCAATCAGCTTAAATACTTAAGTGACAATAAATACTAATCCTCCAGGCGGGAAGTTGCACACCAGTTGTTACCCTATAAGAAGCCTACCTTAGCCTGAGAGAGCGCGGAGCATTGTCTACAAGTTCCAATTCCCCAGCTACACCAGACGCGCAGGCGGGTTTTGCTTGTGTAGATCCGATAGATACGATTTTTAACCGCCGATTTAACTTTCCCTAACGAGGGGCAAGTTTTTCGCATTTTGAAACTGGCGATAGCATTAGCGAGAGAGTCGTCAAGGCTCAAAATATACCAGCAGGTAATTCCATGAATTTGATAAGTTTTTGTAATTTTTCTACTGGAGTGGCAATTAATAGGCAAGATTCCTGAATTAACTGAGCGGAAATACGATTAATTGGTAAATAATATTAAGTTTTAAGTTTTTACTTAAGATATTTAAAACTAAGTTGTATTCATAATTCTTAAATATTAAATTTTGCTTTCTTTTTAGCGGTTGTTTGTTTTTATTTGTAAAAATTACGACTAGAAACAATTAAGACATTGATACTAATTAGTGTTGTAACTGTTAACATACTTGAATACGGAGTCAAAAAAATAATGGATTTTCAAGATTTTCTCAGACATAAATTTGCTCACGTTGCTATTGGAGAATTCAAGCCAGGGAAATTTGAAGCGGCAAAAAAACTTTATGAAGAAGCTGTATTAACTTACACTACTGGCTTCAAAGGAGCATATCTGCTACAAGAACCAGGAACAGATAAAGGTATCTCCGTAATTTTTTGGGAAAGTGTAGAAGATATGACAGCTAATCAAAGTGAGGCTTACCAAAGTATCTTGAAAAAGATGATGCCCTTGTTTGCTGAGCCGCCAGAAACTGTTGTATATGAACTCGTTTGTGAAATAAAGCCCATAGAATAAAACAGAAAAAACCAGTATCTGGAGTAAATAATAAATCTAGGCACTCGCAATATTATTGAGAAATTATTGATTTATCGCACGATGCCGATCGAGAAAAATTAGCGGACGAATAGATATATCAGGTGCTAAAAAGTGTGCTGTTGACTTGACTAACTATTTAGCACCTGAACACGAACAAGTATATTTTGCACAGTCTATAATTAATACTCGATTATAAAAAAATATCTGCCATAAGGAAGAAGCTTTTAAAGAAACAACGAGCAAACTTATTAATCATATAAAGTTGCCATCAAACATAGTAACTTAGTCACAGGGAAGATATAGATACTATTGCTGAACGCAACTTAGTATATAGATTCTTCGGGGGTAAACAAAAATGGTTAAACTGTCTAACCCTGCTCTCTACGAAGAACCTCGTCACCAGCTAACAGCTATCATTCCTCTTAAGCAAGAGGAATCTTTGCTCGATTGGTTGCAAAGTACTGGTCGATTAGTGCGACATGTATCTGTTGAATACTATTACCAAGATGAGGAAGAAGACGAGGAAGAAGATGTGGCAGAGTTCGTAGATCCTATGGATGCCTATAATTTGGAAGCCGAGGGAATAGAGGATTTATAGGAATAGTGTTCCTTATCAAAGGCCAGGAAAGCAGGAGGGAGTGCTGTTAGCGCAGCGTTAGCGCAAGTCTTTTCCCAAGGGGAGAGTGACTCACCTCCTGACTTCTGCCTTTTGCCTGAATTTACTAGTTGACACCTATAAATTTCGTTACAAACCAAAGCCAATAATAAACTGGCTACGGTGGCATCGAATTTTATTATTAAATTTGGAAATAACAATTATTACTTGAGTTGCATTTTATTCGCCAGTAAAGTCTTTTAGTTGAAGCTATTGCTCTTTTTTAACTAATCGCAGGATATGAACAGAAAGACAGCGATCGCATGTTTTTGAGCTTCTATTATGCCAAAACATGTTTTTGCTTATTAGTGAGATGCTTATTCCTAGTCTGAGATTTATTGATGTTTCGATTCAGGTTCTTGGCAAGATTTTGCTTATACGTAGCTTTTATATGTATTCCATCTGTAATCTGCTTTAAAAGCTGGCGAATTTGAATTTCTCTTGATGGGTCTTTTGTTGTCGTCTCTAATAGTTTATAGCTACTCAAAATTTTTGCTTGTTCTAGTGTAATTTCTTGATGATAAAGTTTCAGAAATCTTTCTGTCACATACTGTATGATAAATGGTTGTTGTGTAAAGCAATTATCATTTATCTCGATCAGCGATCGCTCTAGTAGTGACACTAAAATTTCTAGTAATTCGCTTTGTGATTTTTGGTTTACAAAATATTCTTGTAATTTCTCAACAACAACTGATTCTCGATTAATTGCTAGCCAATACATCAAGGTCTGCTCTTCATTTGTCAAACGATTAAATTGCCTTTGTAAAATACTCTGAATATCATCAAAGATTAATGTTTCTAGTTGCCGATATTTCAAAAATTTAGAAATATTCCCCTGAAAAACTTCCAGAATACCTGTGGCTACTATTTTTAAAGCTAAGGGATTACCAGCATAATGCTTAATCACGGATTCCCATTCCGATTTTGACCCACTAAAGGTACCTTTTAGTTGAAAAATTTTTCTTCCTTCTGCCAACTGCAAACCTGTTAGTCGTATTGAGCGAACTGGTAAGTGTTCACCCTCCTTGTTTGCTAAACCTTTGGGTTTTTCAGAAGAAGTTAATAATAAGCAACTTTGATGGGGTATTTCTGCGATGCAACGGAGTAGATGACCATATTCTTCATAACCTTCTCGATAATTACCTTTAGAATCGCCACTTTGTAATATCGATTCACCATTATCCAGAATAATCAGGCAACGATGCGATCGCAAAGTTTCCATCAGCCTTAAAATTTCCTCGTCTACCGTTTTTGGTAAATCATTTTGGCGTTGCCCAAGGAATTGCAGCAGTTGGGTTAACATTTCATCTATAGATGGTGCATTCCGTAGCGATCGCCAAATGACATACTCAAATTGAGACTGAATTTGTATTGCTAATTTGGCTGCGTTGGCTGTTTTGCCTATGCCACCCATACCTAATATAGTTATTAAGCGACAGCGATCGTTCAAAATCCATTGTTCTAATTTCGCAAGTTCATCTATGCGTCCGTAGAACGCAGATACATCTATTGCTTCTCCCCAATCAGCTTGATTTTTAATTGGGAATCGCTTTAGTCCGCTGGAAGTGCAACTTGGGTTTTGGATTAGAGATTCTTCTGTCACCTTCTGATTAACCCATCTGCTTGTATGCTTTCGCCACTTGCGTTCCAGAGACGATTTGAAGTTCGTTTTGCTGACTTCTTCGCACAACGCTTCTGTCAAAATCCTCCACAACTTTGGCCCGACACTTCGCTTTAAATAACTCACCGAGTAACTTGTTTCTTTAGCAATCTCCTGGTATGTCTTATTCTCCCAGGAACCTCGTAGAATAGAAATTTCCACGGTATTCAGCCGTCTTCCGACTGTGGTAAAGACCACTTCATCTGCTACTTCCAGTCCTTCCTCAAAGTTCATAGCCTACTCTTCGCTGCCGTATTTATACTTACAACTATTTATCGGCACTTTTACAGAACTTTATGCGAACTTTTAAGAACTTATATGTATCGACAAGCATCAGTGGTTATGAAAAACTGTTATTTATTCATGATGCAAATTGTTAGTTCCTAAATGCCAATAGTAAACGACTTGCAAAGGCTGCCGGGAAACCATGCTTTGAAGGAGTAGGAATATGAGTATCAAGGCTTGGCCCTTTCTTGTAAGTCGCAATCGCGATCTTGACTATAGAACTGTAGTGGCTCCTGATTTCATTTATCAGGCTGGTATTTCCAACCTGTTGGCTAAAGTTGCTGATGGTGATTTAACTAAATCAGAATATGTTTTTGTTCGTAAAGTTCAAGATTCCAAAGTCGGAGACTTTACAATTATCTTTCGAGTACTCGAAGCTACAGAAAAAGATATCAATCTTCAAGGTAGTAATCAGGTACTTAAAGACTCTTTTGGTAGAAAAATCTATCTATTAGAGGGTTTTGTTATTCAGGAAATTGGGTCAAGCAATTTTTTCCAAAAAGATATCGATCGAGTTCACAATCTAATAGTAGAAAACTACAGCCAATTTTGGAAATGGACTACACCTAGTTCTGCTATCTCTTCTACAGCTTTCTCTTTGGCAAACAATGAGTCTGATATTCCTTTAAAACTTGAAGAATTAGAGCCGTTTCAGGTAAGAAATAAAGCTTCAATACCACAATATAATCAGTTTATTTCAGTTGGTTTAATAGCTGCTATAATCACAATTTTGCTAATTACTATGGGATTATTTCTCAAATTTAGTTTTGGAAATAAAGAATTACAAAAAAATAATCGTAATAATGCAAGTTTTCTGAATAGTTCTCTAAAATTAGAATTTTGAAGTAGGTAGACATAATTAAATGTAAAATGTCATTGCGTTCGCGTAGCGTCTCGTAGAGAGGAGGTACGACGTAGGCAGAGCCTTCTTGCAGAGTAGCAATCGCAAAGACCTGTTCTTAGTGCGAGATTTTGTGATTGCTTCACCGCACTTCGTTTCGCTCGCAATGACGTTGCAAAAAGTGGGATGCTCCCGAAAAAAATTACACCAAAACTCAAGTTTTAGCTTTATTTATGGTTATAAATTTTTTAACATGTTTAGAAGCGATCGCCCCTACTACGAGAAAATATATTCCAGCGATCGCTATCCAGTTACGCCTATCATGACATGTAGAGACGCGATATATTGCATCTTTTGGCTATAGGCAATTGATTTAGGCAAATGCGATTAATTTTATACAGTAAACCTGGATGTCATTTATGTGAAGGCTTACAGGAAAAACTAGAAAAAATTCAAAATCTCAGTTTCGAGTTGGAAATTCGGGATATTACAACTCGTGAAGATTGGTTCAGTGCTTATCAGTATGAAGTGCCTGTACTTTATCTATCGAACCGTAAAAACGCAAACGAAGAGGTAAATGTCATCGAACAACCCTTGCCGCGTCCTTCTCCCCGTGCTAGTGTGCAGCAGTTGGAGCAAATGCTATCTAAGTATTTATCCAACAATCAAAAAAATAATGCAGAATAGGCGCAAGGAAAGCGTGTGACGAGGTTCACAAGATGAAATTGCGGGAATTACTAGCAGTAGTAGACAGTGTTGAGCAATTGCCTAACCATCCGACTTTTGAGGATGCAGAAGTTAGGGGTTTGAAGACGAATTCCCATGCTTGCAGTGCTGGAGATTTGTTTATTGGGATGCCGGGAACGCGGGTAGATGGGGGAGAGTTTTGGCCAAGTGCGATCGCATCGGGTGCTGTGGCGGCGATTGTCTCGGCTGAAGCTGTCCAGAAAAATCCTCCCAACTCCGAGGCTGTTGTCATTAGTGCCAACAACATGACTCAAGCCTGTGCCCAAATAGCAGCAGCTTTTTACAATTATCCCAGCCAAAAACTCAAAATGGTGGGTGTGACGGGTACCAATGGTAAAACTACAACTACTCACCTAATTGAATTTCTGTTGGGAAAAGCCCAGCTATCTACCGCTTTGATGGGAACTCTCTACACTCGGTGGGCTGGTTTTGAGCAAACCGCCGTCCACACTACGCCGTTTGCTGTGGAACTGCAACAGCAGCTAGCAGAAGCGGTGAATGCTGGTTGTGAATTCGGGGTGATGGAAGTGAGTTCCCACGCTTTAGCCCAAGGTCGAGTTTTAGGTTGTGAGTTTGAGGTGGGGGTGTTCAGCAATCTCACCCAAGACCACTTGGACTACCACATCGATATGGAAGATTATTTTGCTGCCAAAGCATTGTTATTTAGCCCTGATTATCTCAAAGGACGAGCAATAATTAATGCTGATGATGCCTACGGTAAGCGATTAATCGCCGCATTGAATCCCGAACAAGTTTGGAGTTACAGTGTTAACGACAACAGTACTGATTTGTGGATGAGTGACCTGAGTTACCAGCCTAATGGTGTCAGTGGCAAGTTACATACACCAAAAGGTGATGTAACTTTTCGCTCGCCCTTAGTTGGTCAATACAACCTAGAAAATCTCTTAGCAGCAGTGGGAGCAGTTTTACACTTAGGGCTAGATTTGCAATTAGTTGCCTCTGCAATCCCTGAATTTCCAGGAGTTCCCGGACGGATGGAACGGGTGCAGATTAGTCATGAGCAAGACATTAGCGTGATTGTTGATTATGCTCATACCCCAGATAGTTTGGAGAATTTGCTGAAAGCGGCACGTCCGTTTATACCCGGTAAGATGATTTGCGTATTTGGCTGTGGAGGCGATCGCGATCGTACCAAGCGTCCTAAAATGGGAAAAATCGCTGCTGATTTAGCTGATGTAGCGGTGGTGACATCCGATAATCCCCGCACCGAAGACCCAGAACGAATTTTACAAGATGTTTTAGCAGGAATTCCCCCAACTGCAAAGCCGACAGTAATCAGCGATCGCGCTACTGCCATCCGTACCGCTATCTTACAAGCACAACCCGGCGATGGGGTATTGCTTGCTGGTAAAGGTCATGAAGACTACCAAATTCTCGGTACAGAAAAAATCCACTTTGACGACCGAGAACACGCACGTGATGCTTTACAAGAAAGATTAAAGATTGAGAATTAGGTATTGGGAAAAGGGTAAGGGGTAAGGAGAAAGAACTATCCCTTTGCCCTTTAACCTTTGACTTTTTCCCCTCTTATCCAGTCCCCTCCCCTTAAATAATTCATGGCTTTTTGTAAAAAAATTACACGTAAGCCTGAAAATCAGTGACACGGTGATTTTTTCCCCAAACTTTTTGTTGTTGTGCTTAACTCATGAATGATTCTCCGCGTAAGGATCTGTCTTTTTATCGGTTAGCTTTGGGAGTGGAAGCGCCTCCCCAGCCATTGCCCCTCAATCCTGCTACTCTGCTATCACTGGTGCGATCGCAAATAGACTTACTGATTGAGCAGCAGATCGCCGCAACAGTCTGGGTTAAGCTACCACCTGGAAAAATTTGGCACGCAGAATTAGTGCGTTATCAATCTTCGGTGAGTGATGCTAGCATCTATACTTGCCAGATTGGGGAGAGAGAGAAAGGAACAGGAGAGCAGAAAGAGAAGTTGCTTGGAGGGAAACCCTCCAAGCAAACTTCGGGGAGCAGAGGAGAACTTGTTACAAATCTTTCTTCTCATCCCTCCATCCCCTCATCTGCCAATCACCTAAGCGTGCAGTTATTACCATATAGGCATCTACAACGGGAATACTTTCTGATAGTTTTGTCGCCGCAGTTTTGCAGTTTAATTTTGGTATATCGACCGCTCAAAAGAGGTAAAACGCGTGTCTTAGCCAAGGAAAACGCTGTGCAGGCTCCACCTTTGCTGGCTATGACTACTATGGAGAGCAGAGTCATTCAGCGAGTATTAGACGGCATGAAAGTGGCGATCGCACCAGCATCTTCTTCCATTGCAGTTGCGGATATTACTTATCCTATTGCATCCGAACCAGCACTCGTAAGTCAATTGTTGACCAAACAACTCCAGCGACAGGATGAGATGAATCGTCAAAACCGGAGTGAGCGCATTGCCAAGATACAACAGCAAAATCAAAAGCTGCACAATAAGGAGCAACTTAAAGATAAATACTTAAGAAATATGTGTCAGGAACTACGTACACCCTTGACGCAGATGAAGACAGCACTCTCGCTCTTAAATTCCCCTACTCTCAAACCACCACAGCGACAGCGTTACTTACAGATGCTGAATACGCAGTGCGATCGCCAAAGTACTTTGATTACGGGTTTATTGGATCTGGTGGATCTAGAGCAGAATTTAGAGAAGACGACTTTAGAATTGGTACGCCTGTCAGATATTGTGCCTGGGGTAGTCAGTACATACCAGCCTGTAGCGCAAGAAAAAGGTATTATGTTAGCCTACACTGTACCAACTGAACTTCCAGCTGTTTGGTGTGTGACTGGTGGGCTAAAACAGATAGTCATTAATCTACTGCATAACAGCATTAAGTTTACCGCCAATGGTGGTCGAGTATGGGTAAGAGCGCGTGTTCACGGTGATTATGTCCAATTAGAATTCCGCGACACAGGCATCGGTATTGCTGAAAGCGAGATTCCCAAAATCTTTGACTGCTTTTATCGTGTGCGTTCAGGATTAACAGAAGATTTGGGTGGCGCTGGCTTGGGGTTAACAATTGTGAAGCGGTTATTGTGGCGTTGTGGTGGTTCTATTTCTGTCAAGAGCAGGCCTGATGAAGGTTCTACCTTTACATTGCAATTGGCGAGTAGACACGACACACCATACCCAAACCTGACTTGAGAGGTCTGAATCACGGTTCGCCCTTGGCGTTTCACGCCACTTGCTCCACTTGGGGAAACCCCAAGACCGCAGTGACTACCCTTGGCAGAAGTTTGCCCAAAGGGAAACCACGTCAGTTTCTTCAATGGGGGGAACCCCCACAACGGACTGGCTGCTGCTTGCAACTTCTCGCTGAGTGAGCAGTTATAAGTTAGAAATTCTCCTTATATCCACGTCCTCTTGCTACCCTGCCTCCTAACTCCTAAACTCCTAATTTTTGCTTACCGCTAACTTCCAATGGTAAGAAAATAGTCATAACTTCCCCGTAGTGTGGACGCTGGCGGACAATCAGTTTGCCACCAATCGCTTGAAACAAATGCTTGGTTGCAGCAATATTCAAGCTAATTGTGCCTGTTTCTGGTTGGAACATCAGCAATTGACCAAGGGCTTTGCGGATTGGTGGTGTTGCAGGTGTGGCAGCTTGATTTGTATCTTGACACTGCGACTGAGGCAATAATTGTAACTTTAGTTGATCGCCAGCTGGAATAACTTTTACTTGAATACAACTGCCAGCAGGTAAGCTGCGGGTAAAATTCTCCATCAAACCAGTCAGTACCCGATCCAGCATATTGGGATTGCTGACTACTGTTGGCAATTGCTGGGGTAACACAACATCTAAAGTTAAGTTCCGTCGATTGGCAGCTTGTTGCCAGCGGGGAATACTCTGCTGCAACACTTGATCCAAAGACATTGGTGTCAGTTGAGTGTTAGCAGATTTTACCGATGCACTAGTTTCTAGTTCTGCTGCCTTAAATAGCAACTCCATGCGGTCAATTTGCTCGGTACACTCATGGTCGATAACCTCTAAACGATGAATCACGTTGGCAGGCAAGTCTTGTCGCTTTAGTAACAAGCGAGTCATGGTGCGAATAGTTGTCAAAGGCGTGCGAACTTCATGGGCAAAGGCTTGGAGCAATTCTACATCGGGACGGGGAGGAGTTTCGGAAGACGAGGAGAAAGAAGACGTGGTGACGTGGTGACGCAGTGAACCAGCACCTTGGACTGAGCCGCTTTGCGGCATTCGCGTAGCGTCGACCACAGGAGAAGACTTGGGGCGACTGGTGTTCCCCGCAGGGGTTCTGGCAGAGTACCCTAAGGGTGAAGCGGATAAAGAACTTTCCGTATCCCCATGTCCGCGTATCCCCGTGTCCTCTTTCACCATGTCATCATCTGGTGTTAATTCCTGAAGCAACAACTGGCTAAACTGAATTACAGTGCGGTAATCTGGTGCTATTGGGGAGTATTGTTCTACTAATGCATCCAATTCGGCGAATAAATCTGGATTAGTCAGCATAACGCGCGCTCCTAGCGATCGCCAGGCCTGCTGGACTACCTCTGGCTCAAAGGAAAATAAAAATGCTTTGTTACCGCTTTTTTGTTCTGCTAAAACCAGCACTAATCTAAATTTATCTGTGAAAACCAAGCAAAACTGCTCCGCAGCCAGCGGATCGGCAGGTAGTAAAGGTAGTACCGACTCATGGGGAGTAATTTCTTCATCTGGCATAGCGATCGCATCTGGCATCTGAAATGGCATCAGTGCCAAAGGATTAAACGGTCTTGCTGTAAAAGTTACTGTCTGTAAATTTTGAGTCAATATTGGCTGACTAAATAGGGGTGCTGGAGCAGCTAACACTAATCCTTGACTTGCGTCACATCCAGCATTTGCTAAAGTGTTAATTAGCAAATGTTCTGTCGCTGCTAAACTGATGCGCCACTGTTGCTCTGCTTTAGTTGGCGAACATTCAGCCACAGTTGATTGACTGTCGGCTAAAATTTCACTCAGACTTGGCAATATCCATTCGTACACAAGTTTTCACCCCTTGATTTTAGAGCCACTGGAGAGCGTTGAGATTAAGCATTTCCCTACTTACTATGAGGTTATAGTCATTTATTTACTGATGACAGTCGTAGAACCGAACAAGATAGGCGCAATTTCCCCTGATTGGGGATAAGAGGAGCAAGGAGAGTAGAGAGGCAGAGGGGCAGAGGTGCAGAGGGGCAGAGGGAGGTGAGGAAGAAATATAACTAACTATTTTTGCCTGTTCCCCTTCGGGTGACGCTCCTTCGTCGCTAACGCCAGTCCCCCAGACGCTCGAAGACTCGCTAACGCTACGCTATCGTGACGGAGACCGCCAAGACGGGGGCTGGTCTCACCTGTTCTTTTTTATCCTGACCACTGATTATTGACTATTAACTAGTTTCTCAGAAAATATACCTTTTGGTGGATACATAGCTTACAACTGTGGAGAATTGAAAGCTTTTAATCCGAAGAGATGAAAGTTAATCTGATTTTTCACGGTATATGAAAAACCTCTCTCCTTGCAGGAAAGAGGCTTTGAATTCTCTCCATTTCCTAGTAGGCAAAGGGGCTGGAGGTTAGGTTTCTGATTACTGAATTGATGCTCTAGAGTTGCTGAGTACAAAGTAATTAAATTGTTGTTCGGTAGTCATCAGTTATCAGTCAACTTGACAGCTGAGACTTCCTTTCCTATAACCATTTCTGTTTCTTGTCGCAAGTCAAACTCGTACCACTCGTTATGCCATTGCAACCGAAATTGGAGGCGCTGCCAATTATGAGGTAGATTGGGACAAGCAATCGGGCCAAATTGAGTCATGCGGACACCGCCAAACCCAAAAACCACAGCCTGCCACACTCCGCCAGCACTCGCGGCGTGAATTCCTTCGGCTGCGTTACTTCTGACATCTTCCAAGTCTACCAACGCGGCCCGCAGAAAGTGGTTGTAGGCTTGGTTTGGTTGATTGAGGTCGCAAGCTAAGATAGCGTGAATTGCTGGGCCTAGTGAGGAACCATAAGTGTGGTCAGTGCGTTGGGTGTAATAGTCCCAGTTGCTAGCCAGGGTTTGATGGTCGTAACGCTGACGCAGCAAATATAGGAGCATTAACACGTCTGGCTGTTTGAGAATCTGCTTTTGGCTTGTGGCTTCAATTCCTAGCAAGCCTTGTAAGGATTTAGTGCGGGGTTCGTAATCAGCCAAGTTGACATGTTCTAGCTCAAAAAAGCCTTCAAATTGCTCAATTAAGCCAGTTTCTGCATCTTGGTTGACAAATAATCGCTCTTGAATTTCTGTCCAACGATGCAAACGTTCTGGAGTTAAGTTGAGTTTTTGTACTAGTTGTGCCCATGTTTCAGGATAAGCCTGCTGCAACCAGTCCCCCAGTGCTAAAGCAGATTGTAAATGCCACTGCACCATCAAATTGGTGAAGGCATTATTATTGACGCGATCGTGATTTTCATCAGGCCCAATGACATCTAAAATGTCGTAGCTGTGGCGTTCTTGATTCCACTGGACTCGACTTTCCCAGAACACAGCCGTATCAAGGATAATTTCCGCGCCATAATCTCGCATCCACTCATCATCGTCGGTGGTCTGCCAGTAGTGCCAAACTGCATAAGCGACATCAGCAGTAATATGCACTTCAATATCACCGCACCAGATTCTCACTAACCCGCCCTTGGCATCTGGTACCCAACGGGGAGTCACTTCATCGCCAGTGGTGGCACTTTCCCAAGCAAACATAGCTCCTTGATATCCTGCTTCTTGGGCTTTGCGTCTTGCTGCTGGTAATGAGTGGTAGCGGTAGGTGAGTAAGTTTCGTGCTAAGTCTGGTTGGGTGAAGGTGAGCAAGGGAAGGATAAAAATTTCCGTATCCCAAAAAATATGTCCGCGATAGGCAAAACCGGAGAGAGTTTTGGGAGGAATGCTGACTCGGTTGTCGTGACGCGGTGCTACAGCCAGTAATTGGAATAGATTGTAGCGAACGCTTAACTGAGCTTGGCGATCGCCTTCTATAATAATGTCACTGTCTTGCCACACTCGATCCCATGCTGCAATGTGAGCTGCTAGTAGGGTAGTGTATCTCGGTTCGTCCGCTAACCTCTGGATAGCTGCTGCAATGGGAATTTCTACATCTCGTGATGTAAACAGGGTGACAATTTTTTCTACAGTTATCGTTTTTCCGGGAAAGGATTGAAAATTAGTTGCCAAGGTAGGAGAAACAGTTGCATTCTCTATGCAAATGGTTGCAGTATCATCGCCTTCTACTACCAACTTAGCTGCCATTCCCAGTTGAATGCCTGAGCGCAGAGTTTGGTTTTGCAGCCAGATAATCCGGTCTATGCCACCTTGGTTTATGGTTCGCCAATGTCCCATGCCTTGGGTGTCTGGTTTGGCATCAAATCCAGCTTCGACTACAATATCACCCTCAAAATCTATAGATGTAATTTGACAGCGGATTGCTAAGACATGCCGATCTGCCAAACTGGTGAAACGCTCAAAGTGGAAATCTAGGGTATGACCTTTGGGTGAACGCCACCGGACATCACGGCTAACTATACCTAAGCGTAGGTCAAGCCGACGTTCGTAATTGATAATTTCTCCACTATTCATGCTAAAGCGATCGCCTGCCACTATCACCACTAACGGCAGCCAGTTGGGACAGTTTACAAGTTCGGTATAGGCAATCTCTACATCGTCGTAAATACCATGAATCAATGTTGCCGCAGAATTATTGGGGTATCCTTCTTCAAAAGTCCCCCGTGTTCCTAAATAACCATTGCTCAGGGTGAAGACAGTTTCTTGATGATGTAGTTTTGTGGGATTAAATTCTGTTTCAACGACGTTCCAGTCGATAGTATTAAGCAGTTGCTGATTTAGTGGAGAATTTTCAATAGATACATCGAGCATGAGCAAAAAAACCTATATTTGTGGGCAAGATAAAATTCAATTCTTTAGGGATTAAATAAATGTTTTCCACTTTTTGTAGTCGTTGAGACATCAAAGCAGTTTAGACAGCAAATATTGACGCTACTATTAACAGCACGTTCCCCATTTCATCCCTCTATAGTTAGGTTCCATCAATAACCTAAGTTAGAGCTAAGACACTAAAAAACTATACTAGACGATACATGTGCTTGTGGGAAGGAAGAACTCAACATTTCTTGAGAAATTTTTTTTATTTAATATTGTATAAGCGCGTATTACCATGTTTTAAAACATCTATATTGCTTTGGCAATATTGGCTTAAATCATTTTTTATTTTTTAGTTTTAATTTAAAATTTCAGAGCAACAATAAATTTTGCCTTATGGCAAAAATATAAAGCTACTAAATATTCATTTGCTGGTTAAAACTGCACTAGTAATGAACCAACCTTATTGGTAGTTGAGATACATATACAGCAATCGGCTTTGATTTCTGAACTGATTTGCGTAAGACAGGCAATAGGGGACTTCCAAATAAAAAAATAATCAATCGCTTGGGTGAGCAGGGGGAGTAGGGGGAGTAGGGGAGGCAGGGGGAGAAGAAATTGGATACTGGTATTGGATGCAGGAATTGAGTAATTTAATTATTGGATGTCCCTAGGCAGAAGTAGTTATTATTTCTCCCTTGTCTCCCTTGTCACCCTGCCTCTCTGCTCCCCTTCCCCCTTCCCAAAGATTTCGGAACTTAACAACCAGCTTGTCGTCTTCAGAAATCGCACTTGCTCCCACAACGCTAACTATCAGAATTTTTGTGAACATCAAAGCCATTTTTTTCAGCGGACTCTTACTTCTGGCAAATTCCTCTGTCCAAGCTAACTCTCCACGCAACCCAGAAAATGTCATATCAAGCCCGAGTAATAACTTATTATTAAAATCTCTCCGCATTCCCGTGTCCTCGCGTCCCCGCGTCAGCCAAAACGTTAAGTCTTTAGACAAAAACCACATCATCCCTCCATCGCCCACCAGAGAATTCCGAGGTGCTTGGATTGCTACAGTAGCAAACATTGATTGGCCTTCAAAACCCGGTTTACCCACCGCCCAGCAAAAGACGGAATTAATTGCAATGCTTGACCGAGCAGTACAATTAAAACTCAACGCTGTCATTTTGCAGGTACGTACTGGTTGTGATGCATTTTACTCATCTCCCTACGAGCCTTGGTCAGAGTATTTAACTGGCAAGATGGGCAAAGCACCAGAACCTAATTATGACCCTTTAGCTTTTGCAGTGGAAGAGGCGCATAAACGAGGCTTAGAGTTACACGCTTGGTTCAACCCCTTTCGCGCCCATCATCCCCAAGCTAAATCTGCAATTTCTCCTAACCATATCAGCAAAACCCATCCAGAATTAGTCAAGCGGTACGGTAAGTATCTCTGGTTAGATCCAGGAGAAAAGGCTGTTCAGGAATACTCACTCAAAGTGATTCTGGATGTTGTCAACCGATATGATATTGATGGCGTTCACATTGACGACTATTTTTATCCTTATCCAGAACGAGATAAGCAACATCGTACTATTGATTTCCCGGATGAACCGAGTTGGCAAGCATATCTGCGTTCCGGAGGCCAAAATAGCCGTAGTGACTGGCGGCGAGAAAATATCAACACATTTGTACAGCATTTGTATGAGGATATTAAAATCGCCAAACCTTGGGTAAAAGTTGGCATTAGTCCCTTTGGTGTTTGGCAACCGGGTTATCCAAAACAGCTTGCAAATAAGGAAGATGCACGCGGCTTTAACGCTTACGAACAGCTATATGCTGATTCGCGCAAATGGCTAGAGAATGGCTGGTTAGATTATCTTTCACCGCAACTATATTGGAAGATTGAACAGGTTCAACAAAGTTATCCAGTGTTACTGAACTGGTGGTTAGAACAAAATACCAAAGGTAGAAATATTTGGCCGGGAATGTTTACCAGCCGCGTGGCTAATAACAGTTCTACAGCTTGGCCTGCTAAAGAAATACTCTCTCAAATTCAAATTACACGGGGTTATTCTGGGGCAGGTGGCAACGTTCATTACAGTATGAAACCACTGATGCAAAATCGTGGTGGCATTTCTGACTTATTAACCAAAGATGTTTACGCCACTCCTGCTTTAGTGCCAGCATCGCCCTGGTTGGATAATACACTACCCGGTAAACCCAGTTTAGATATTCAAAAAGATGCTACTGGGAAAAGAATTCAACTCAACTGGAAACCCACTGGCGAACAAAAAGTTTGGTTATGGGTTATGCAGACTAAAAAGGCAGATAAGTGGACAACAAATATCTTACCTGTGAAGCAAACGTCTTACGTGCTGAATGATACTCAGATTGAGAGTGCAACTGTCTCCGCAGTGACTCGCTACGGAACTCAAGGTACAAGCGCTATTGTGGAGGTTAAAAACGATTAGCTAAAAATTTAAACACTCGCACTTGCCTGAGAGTATTAAAGACTTATCCACGAGAATCAAAGACTCATTCACAGAGTTCTCAGATTCATCAATGAGTGAAAATTATAAGCGATCGCTCCCTTTTTCGGCGTTGCATAACAGTGGGATGAATTGGGGTAAGCAGGGGAGGCAGGGGATGCAGGGGGAGAATTTTAGAAGTTGCTAAATCATCCCGCAACTATGCAACGCCGGATATTTAATCCAAAATCCAAAATTGGTATGGGCGATCGCCGCTAAGCTGATAATCTTAAATCATGGTATTAGGCAGTCAAAATCATCTCAGTTTCTTCTCTGATTACCTGGTTGCTAGTCTGCGTCTAGCCATACCTTTAGCATTTGCCGCCCTAGGAGGATTGTACTCGGAACGGTCAGGAGTGCTAAATATTGCTCTCGAAGGCATATTGCTTACTGGTGCTTTTTCCAGCGCTGCTGCCACCTTTTACACCGGAAATGTCTGGGTTGGTGTCCTCGCTGCTTTGATTGCTGGCTCCTTAGTCGGTCTACTCCATGCATTTCTATGCGTGAGTTTGCGCGTAGACCAACTAGTATCAGGATTAGCAATTAATCTCGTAGCTGCTGGCTTAACATCATTTTTGGCGCGGTTGGTATTTAGTGGTGGTAACGCCCAACGATTACCAGGAATTGAGGCTATTGTCATTCCTGGTCTAGCTAATATTCCTTTAATTGGAGTATTGTTGTTCCAGCAAGATATTCTCGTATATTTACTGTTATTTTTAATCGCATTAACTACATACATTTTGTTTCGTACCAGCTTCGGTCTGACTTTGCGCGCTGTGGGGGAATATCCTCAAGCTGCGGTTACGGCTGGGGTATCTGTGCAAAGAGTGAGATATTGGGCTGTAGTGATGAGTGGCTGTCTTGCCAGTTTGGGAGGGGCTTATCTTACCTTAGTGCAAATAAAATTCTTTACAGAAGGCATGAGTGCTGGGAAAGGATTTATTGCGATCGCAGCATTAATTTTTGGCAGGTGGCATCCTATAGGTAGTACTTCAGCTTGTTTACTATTTGGTGCTACCGAAGCTTTGCAATTACGAATTCAAGCATTAGGTGCAAATATTCCCTATCAGTTTTTGACGATGCTACCATATGCGATCGCGATATTGGCATTGGTAGGATTAGCTGGCAAATCTACGCCCCCAAAAGCATTAGGTGTTCCTTATTTTCCAGAAAATCGCGAGTCTAACTAAGTATTTAGGGAACTCCAACAAAATGACAGTTCACAGTCATCCGTCATCAATTCCCGCTTGACTAAATGTACATTTATGAGGAAGATGTCAGTATTTGCTTGATTTTTAAGCTTGTTACTGTCTACCTTCAATATCAGCGTAGACAATCAACCTAGTAATTCATATACGAGCTAGTCCATTTCAAGCCGCACTCTGCCGCTTGAAGGAAGCCTCGTACATACGCAAAAACGCTTATCAAAGAACATAACCTTGTTAAAGCGAGGTTATTCGTAACTATACAGTAAAGTCTGGGTGTATAACCTCTCATTAGAGGTGATTAGTTGTTTATGGATGGACGACCGTTAGTTTTAGTTGTAGAGCAAAATTTACGTAATTTGGAATTACTAGATTCTCACCTAAAAACATTAAATTTATCGTGTATTTGTGCCAAACAGGGGGTGAGGGCAGTAATATTGGCACAAACTCATAAACCTGACCTAATCTTATTAGATATGATGCTGTCTGATTTAAGTAGCAGCCAAGTAATTGCTTATCTCAAGCAAGACCCACAAACGGGAACTATCCCTATCATTGCAGTAATACCTTTAACATTGGTACAAAACAATAATTTTTCTGTCCTTACAGGTGCTGATGATTACATTACCAAACCCTACGATTTTAATAAATTAGAAGTCGTAATTGGATGCTATCTCAGTCAGCTAAATTTTTCAAATTCCCTTTAGGAATAGATTCAGGATTGCGAACTTCAGGCAATTGATTTAAAACAACAATTATCCCAGTACGACCTGTTACTAAATTTGTATTGCTTATCAGGTCAATAACAGGTTTGCCAATAAGTTCTTCAATTAAGTTTTGGAGTTGCGGTTTAATTATTTTTTCTAAAGACGATCGCACTTGTTCTGCCAATATTTCATTACCTTCATCTAGCAAAATTCGCTCAGTCTGTGTAACGGAGTTTTCTAGAGAAATAACTATTTCTTTATTAAAAAAATGACAAATAATTTGGCTAGGGCGCTGTCCCAGTTTTTCATGATAGAGAGAACTGATACGCTGTGAAATTTCTCTTTCTAGTTGTCCAATAGTTGGATATGACATATGGAAAAACCAGATAATACAAAAATGTTAGTGATAGAAGCTGAGCTTCTATCTTCCCCTATGGATATATTAGAATTAAGCAATAGCCAGGAGGAAAATAACTCAGAAAAATCTACTTTTTCCTGCTAATCAACCTCTTACTTTGACTTTTTTTCCCTATCTTAACTATCAGCTTATTTTGTACCAAACAAGCGATCGCCGGCATCTCCTAGTCCAGGAATAATATAGCCATGCTCATCCAAATAATCGTCAATAGCAGCAGCATAAATAGGCACGTCAGAGTGTGTCTCACAGAAATGCTTAATACCTTCCGGTGCTGCCAATAAACAGACGAATCTAATCGATAAGGGATTAGTTGATTTTAAACGTTCGACTGCTGCAATAGCAGAATTACCAGTCGCTAGCATCGGATCTACTACAATCATATCTCGTTGCTCAACGTCATGAGGAACCTTGAAATAATACTCAACAGGAATCAAGGTTTTCGGATCGCGGTATAAACCTATATGTCCAACCCGTGCTGATGGTATTAACTCCAGCATTCCATCCAAAATTCCCTGGCCTGCCCGCATTATCGAAACTAACACTAACTTTTTATCAGGGGCAAGTACTGGTGCATTCATGGGGGCCAGTGGTGTTTTAATCTGTTCAGATTTCAGCGGTAAATCTCGCGTTACTTCATAAGCTAACAACAAGCTAATTTCCTTAAGCAGGTTGCGAAATTTTGTTGTACTGGTTTCAGCTTTACGCATTAGTGTCAGTTTATGCTGAATCAATGGATGTTCGATAATTGTTACTTGATTTTGCATATTAATCATTAGTTGTTAGTCAGTGGTCAATTGCAATTAACAACTGATAACAGACGCGATTAATCGCGTCTCTACAACTGACAACTGACAACTGATACCTAAAAGACTGTGCCATCACTTTCAATTTGTATGGGAGGTTTACCACCCGTTCTGAGTTCAGCGGCAATTTTGCGTCCTGCTGTCCAGGTTCCCCCTTGCAAGATTTTTACTAGTGGTAGTTCCTCAGCAGTCATGCATAACTTTTCGCGTACTGCGATCGCAATTCGCTCCAAAAGGATTACAGTCAAAGCCCGCCACTCAACTATAACCTCTGATGCTACAGAGTGAGATGAGTGCAAAATATCTGGATTTTTGACTTTAATAAGCCCTAAATCGAGACATAATCCCCCATTGCGATATTCTGGTAATCCAGTGAGGGCATCTAAACCAGTAATTTCTAAACCGAGTTCCTGTAGTGGTTCCAATAATGAATATGTTAGCCACTGGGAAAGTTTGTGAAATGGCACTAATGAAGGATAAAGTAATTCTGCTTTTTCTAGGGATGGGTGTTGCCAAACATCGCCAAGGTTAACTCCAGCAATTTCTAATCTTCCCGGCCAGATGTCACTGAGTCCTTCTAAAACGGCTCTGAATACGGTAAAAGCTGTTAACTGCCCATTTTGAGATTTGCTCAATAGGTAATTTACTAAATTTCCTGGACGAGGATTTTCCTCGCCAAATAAATGGGGGAAAAAAGCTAGCACTTGACCTAGTTTTTGTAATAATTTCCATCGCCCAGAAATACCCACTAGTGGATTGTTTGCATTTACCTGAAACCCAGTAGCAAGTTCTGTTTCTGTTAATGTTTGTAATCGCAAAGCATCGACTTGCAAAAAGTTATTGCTAGAAAAAGTCCCTTCATAAAACATCTGGAAACTAGCAATAGCCAACCCTTCGGAACGCCCTAAAGTCAGCTGAGTTTCCTGCTCATAATAACGCCAACTATCTCCTGCACCAGCATCCAACAATACACTGATAATTGCTAAATCAAATTTAGCGGCAGCTTTTTCCAAAGGCGATAGTCCAGCTAGCAGAGTATCCAACTGAGTTAATCGCGATACATTCCCAACTTCAAAATGCCGCCAACGACTATGAAACGGAATTTGCAAATCTGGATACTCACAGCGTATTACCTCAATCACATAATCTGCTACCCGTCCCAACTGCGTCAAATCACAAGCAAAATAACGTGAATGTCCCTCATTTACCCATGCAAATATTTGCTCACAACGCTCCCTAATAGCAGCCGGAGAACGAAAATATGCGATCGCCTCCCTTTCCTCTTCTCTCTGCGTCCTCTGCGTCTTGGCGGTTCGTATTTCCATTTTTCCACTCTCCCATCATCTGAGTGCTGAGTTCTGAGTGCTGTTAGCGGTAGCGAGGCGTTTAGCCCGTGCTGAGTTCTGAGTAAGGTGTTCTCCTGTGCCCCTCTGCTCCCCTGCCCTCTGCCCCTCCGCCTCTTTGCCCTTCGCTCCCTAATTTATACTCAATCTACTAAGCCTCGTCCTTTGACCTCAGCCAAACCATCTGCATCTAACACATCTCCTGTAGTGTAATAACCAGCAGCTTTCTTCGCCTCAATTTCTACCCTTGCATCTTGGGGAATCAAACCCTCTGGGATTGGTATGCGTTCTCCTATTTCAATACCTGACTCAGTAATAGCGTTGTATTTCATATTACTCATTGACACCATACGGTCAATGCGGGTAATCCCCAACCAATGCAACACATCCGGCATCAGTTCTTGAAAGCGCATATCTTGCACTCCTGCTACGCATTCTGTGCGGGCAAAGTAGGCATCAGCGCGATCGCCTCCTTCTTGGCGTTTGCGCGCATTGTAAACTAAAAATTTTGTTACCTCTCCCAAGGCGCGGCCTTCTTTACGACAATAGACAATTACCCCAACACCGCCTTCTTGTGCTGTTTGTACGCACACCTCGATACCGTGTACGAGATAAGGGCGACAGGTACAAATATCTGAGCCAAACACATCAGAACCATTGCATTCATCATGTACGCGCACGGCTACTGGTTTATTGGGGTCGGCGATCGCTGCCATATCGCCAACAATATACACCGTCAAACCGCCAATTGGTGGCAAAAACACTTCCAAATCCGAACGCGTGACTAGTTCTGGGAACATCCCCCCAGTTTGTTCAAATAAAGCGCGGCGCAAATCTCCTTCGGAAATGCCAAAGCGCTTGGCAACTCCCGGTAAATACCAAACAGGCTCAATAGCAGCTTTTGTTACCACCAAATCCCCGTTTGGTTTCATAATCTCGCCATCTACCTGCAACCGCCCTTTTTCTACGGCGTATTGCAGTTCTGGCATATTAATATGTGCTTTAGTAATGGCGATCGTCGGGCGGATGTCGTAGCCCTGTTGATAATAAGGTGCGAATACCTCAGATGCGATCGCGCCAAAAGGGTCGAGAGAAACAATCTTCTCAGGATCTGCCCAACTAGGGTGCGGTCCAATATGTTCTACTGGGGATGTATTAGTCAGATCGGCACGATGATCGGACTGCAAAGCGCCACTAGCCACCGCTAAAGCGCGATAAATGGCATAACTACCCGAATGGGTACCAATTACATTGCGATGTGTCTGCTTAGTTAGCGTCGCAATTACCGGGCCGCGTTGCATTGGATCGGCTGCTCCCCAGTGAATGGGGATTGGCTTGGGGCCAAAGCTACTGGGATGGGACGTGAGGACTATATGCCTAGAAACGCGATTTGGCTTTGGCATAATCATGGATCTTTTTGTAATGTTTTTATGAACTATTAATTACTACGTATTCGTCAACTACCAATAGTTAGTCTTTGTTTTCAACAGTTTGGTATCTTAGTAATCAATCACTTATGACTTGATATGTCGAGTATTGTATTAATAGTATTGGTTAATACAACAAATAACACACGAATTGCCTAACTCGCAAATGTTATGGGAGAATTTTAAAGAGGACTTTAAAAAAGACTTAGTAGATTTTGTACGAAAATTGATACCTTGATACAAGGAGACAATCACTAACCTCAAATTCATGGATTCTTTATCGATTAATTCCTTACTTGAAGACTTGAAAAACCCCGATGCCACAGTCCGAGACCAAGCAACTAAAAAACTCTGGCGTATCTGGTTTCAGCAAAAGGGAATTTACGGGCTAGAAAGAATCGACCAGAGTCAAAAGTTACTTGATGCTGGGGAAATGGCTGAAGCCGAAGAGATGTTGACAGAACTGATCAAAGAACAGCCAGATTTTGCTGAAGCCTGGAATCGGCGAGCTTTTCTCTACTACAGCATGGGTGATTATAAACAATCTCTGGCAGACTGTAAGATGGTCATTCAGATTAATCCAGTACATTTCGGGGCACTTCACGGCATGGGCTTGTGTTATGCCGCACTAGGAGATTACAGTCAAGCTATTAAAGCTTTTAAACGCGCTTTAGAGATTCAACCCTATTCCTTAGTAAATCAAAAATTAATTTTAGAATGTACGCTCAGACTTAGCTGAAGTGTGAAGTATTGGGTCACTCTACCTCAAAAATGCGAGTCAAACATTGGTGGTTCCCAAGGGAATATCCCAAATGTGAAAATTCATCTCCTTCTATGTTCTTCCGAAGTTTGCTCAACGCGGAGAACCCGCGCACGCAACTTCTCTGTGCGTCTGTTTGCATTTAAAAAGAGCATCAAAGTTACCATGGCGGCAATCTTTTAAAAAGACCCGCAATGTCTCATCGCCCATCCCAACACAGCAATTAAAACTTTTGCCGACCTCCAAGGTAAATCCATTTATATCTTTACTTTTGCTAATGTCAATCTATTAGCTTGTCCTTAAAACTAAATATGGTTTTACTGACATTTAGAAACGTTTGATAACATAATTTAATATCATTAACTTTCTAGCTGAGAAAAATTTAGTGCAGCAAGGTTATATTGCATTTGAACCTTTAACTATTTAAAAGTAAGATGGGTTTGAGCCATAGTACTTTTATTGACAGATTAGCGATTCCTAGCTTTTGAGAGGATGAAAAGATAGTGAAACGGGTATTCGTACTGAAATGGTTCTCGCCTCCCTGTGGTCTCTTTCTCTAACTCCTGGCTTACCTTTATACATGTTTACAGAAACTTTTGCGAGATTTTACCTGTCTGATTCTCCAAATTCTGTAATAAACAAAACAACCAATGTCTTCTTCTACTCAGGGTGTTCCAGGATTACCCGATCTGACACATCCAACAGAGCTAATTCAGTTTGGAACCGAGGTACTCAAAGCTTCTCTGCTATTAGTATTTTTAATCGTAGCTTTAGGAGTGGCGATCGCTCTGATGAGTTTTGCCTTCCGTCGCCATCAGCCAGAACCAGCCATGTTCATTGGTGAGTGGGCTGTTCGTTACTCCCAACTATTGCGAGGATTACAACATTTAACACTGGTATTAGTTCTGTTGGTGGTGGGATTTTTTCTTTGTTCAACTTTGAGCAATCGCTATCACCACTGGGAACAGACAAAGGTGGCTCAAGTAGTGCAAAGTGTCGCAGGCGACAAGCTAGAACAAATTGCCCCCCAAGTGCGCTATGTGACTCAAGAGCCGACTACGTATACTACGCAAGTTAACGGCAAGATAGTCAAAGTAAATGATACGCAACAAGTCAATCGCTTTCTGCCGCTGGCTGGTTCGCAAATTCAAGTCAAGCTTGACCAAAATACAGATGTTCGAGGTCGCAGTGCAGTTTATCGCGTAGACTATGGTGCTGACTACAAATTTGTCAACCGACTAAAAAATATTAATAACTTTTTCTTTGAAGCGCCACCACCCAACGGCTACTCGCTACTTTCTAACTATAAAATAGAGCGCGATCGCACTCGATTAGAACCAACCAATCCAGGAGATTATGGCTTTCCCTTCCGCCTGCAACCAGGGGAAGAAACTACATTTCGCGTCACCTATCAAGCTCAAGGAGGGCCGCGCTGGGTTTACAGTACAGCAGACCAGTTGCTTTCTAACTTCCGTCTCACAGCAATTGCCAACTTTGCTCCTGTTGATTTTGCCAGTGGCATTGTACCTAATGAAATTAAAACTGACAGGCGTAGCACCCAATTTACTTGGGTATTTAATGACAATGTTTCGGTTAAAAATCCATTTGGCGTGTTTACTAACACCAATCCCATTCAGAACACTGGTATTATTCCTCGTCTTTTATTGCTAGCGCCAGCAATCTTTTTGTGGTGGATATTATTGTTATATTTATCGCTACCAATGAGTCTGAAAAATGTCGCGATCGCTGGTAGTATTTTCTTTGCTTGTCTGTTGACTTTGACCTATCTAGCTCGCTTTATGAATGCAGAGTTGGCTTGGACGATCATTTCCCTAGTCTTACTAATCTTGACGTGGGGGTTGGGGTCAACTCGGAGTGCTTCTCTTGCTGCCATTATTTGCACCATTGCTGGGGCAATATTGCCAATTTTGGGACTATTAGTACCGTTCAGCGGTCTGACTCTTAGTGGTGCAGGCTTGCTTTCTGCTGTCTGGCTAGCGGTGCGTCATTGGTATGGTTGGTACGGTTTGCAACCAGAGGACTTTAAAAAATAAAAAGTTAAAAGATTAATCCTTCCAGTTTTTGATTTTAGATTTTGGATTAAAAATCTTTAATAAAAGGATATTCTAGGAGCTTTAAATAATACTACTTATATCGTTTCTCTTTAAGATTAAGAGTACATAAATAAGTAGCTTTTTTATATTTTGTAAAAATCATGCTTGATGATATTTACACATATGGCTTTTATTCTAAGCTTATATAAAGGCACTATCAGGAAATAAAGATGCTAGGGGAATTAGTTGAAGTTGTAACTAAATTGTCTGAAGTCAGCGATCGCTTAAAACAAGCTGGTAAAGGAAGACATCAAGAAATTGCAGAATATTTTACAAAAATTGAGGTGTGTCTACAAGATAGTGCAGAGCAATTAAAGAGTGGTACAGTACCTAACAACAAGTGGGGAGAACTTGAAATCTATGCTTATGATTTGAGAGACACTATTGGAAAAGAGATAGGTGACGCAAAAGCAAAGGAGCTAGGTCGCCTACTGATGAAAACTGCTTGCAATATACCAACAGATAAGGATATTCAATCTATAGAAAATGCTGCGGGTAAATTTAGGGGACTTGCAAATACAATTACCATAAAAAAAGATAGTAATAGTACCACGCGTCGCCAAATTTTTACCTATCCAGCTATTGGTTTAGTAGGGCTAGCTGGTGGTTTTTCACTCCATTGGTATCTTTCTCAAGCTGGGAAATCTGCTAACGGAGAACCATCCAAAGCAACCGATCAATTTCCAGATATCAAACATTGGAGAATGCCTACTTTTTTAAGTGATAGTGTTCGACATACTATCCTTTGGAATGCTCCAGATAGAGTTTGTAACCGCATTAAGGACATGACGGGAGGTCACTTCGATATCACACCTGATAGAAATAGGGAAACATTAGAGATACTGACAAAAGTTAATAATGGCGAGAAAGGATACGAGTGTGGCTACAGTGGAATCTATTATGGTCGTTCATACAAAGCACTTTATTTTGGTTCTGCTATCCCTTTTGGTTTAAATCCACAAGAGCAGAATGCTTGGCTCTACTATAAGAAAAATCCCGATGATGAAGAAACTTATGTGCAGTCAATTTATAAAACAGTCGGCTTAGAGAATATCATTTCCTTTCCCGCAGGAGCCACAGGCGCACAAATGGGAGGATGGTTTAACAAGAAAATCACATCGGTAAACGACTTTAAGAACCTAACTATCCGTATTCCTGGATTAGGGGGAGATGTTTTAAAGGGTTTTGGTCTTAATGTTACAACTCATTTAGATCTTGAAGAGGCAGGTAAGGGGAAATACCCTATAGATGAATGTATAAAACTGCTCAAACAGAACAAATCTGGTACTGTTAAGAATAGATTTGATGCTTTTGATGCTGTTGAATGGACTGGGCCGCATGATGATATTGAATTAGGACTACATCAAGCAGCAAATTTTTATTACTATCCAGGTTGGTGGGAACCAGGTACGACATTTGATGTACAGGTCAATAGAAAGGCTTGGGACGAATTACCACGTCACTATCAAGAAATCTTCAAAGTTGCTTGTTTTGAAACTCATATGGAAATGCTAGCTGAATATAATCAAAAAAATATCAAAGCTTTAAAAAATTTTCCTCCAAATATTGAAAGGATTGAATTTAGCAATGAAATCATGGAAGCAGCCGAAGACAAAACGAAGGAAGTGCTAAATCAACTTGCTAAGAACCCAATTTTTAACAAAGTTTATCAGGACTGGCAAGACTTTAAAGAGGAGATAGCATGGATAAATAAAGTTAGTTCAATTTGAGGACAGAGATGTGACTGCTGTAGTACAGGAACTCTTGAAGACTTTTGATCGGTTGACAGACTCAGAAAGATTAGAGTTTACATCAGAGATTTTGAAGCGGGTAATTCATTTAGACTTTCCGCCTTTATCTAATGAAGATTTAGTTCTGAATGCTGAAGGACTTTTTCTAGAGTTAGGTCAACGAGAATCTGCTCATGAATAGTCCTGTTCGTGGAGAAGTTTGGCTCGTCGATCTAGGCTATGTCGCCAAAGTTAGACCATGTTTAGTAATTAGTCTTCCTGTTATAGATCGAGACCGTGCATTATCGACTTTAATTCCACATACTACAAGCCCACGCAGTTGAAGATTTGAGGTGCAAGTCAAAGCTATCTTTCTACGAGAAGGAGTATTTGACGTACAAAACGTCATTACAATTCCTCACGCAAAGCTTCTACGCAAATTGGGAACTCTGACACCTGAGCAAATGGCAGAAGTTGAGGAAGTACTACTCTTTTGGTTGGGATTTGAACAGAAAGAGGAAGATGAAGAGTAATCTGTGCATTGATAACAGCAGGATAACAATTTCTTGCTAAGTTTTAGGTTTTCTCTTGGCGTTGTTGGAGTTTCAACAGTATTTCTGCGTGCATCTCGCGGGTAATCGGATAAAAATAAGTTAAAACTAAGCCACAAATCAAACAAATTGTTGGTAAGGGGCCGACTGCAACGCGAATAGCTAGTAGTGCCGAATCTGGTTGTATTGGTAATGTACTTTGTCCCGCCACAGCTTCTTTAAAACCAGATGCTTGTAAGGCATTACCTACTAGAAATAACCCAAAAGCTAAACCAAACTTTTGCAGTAAAACCATGAAACCGTAAAAAATTCCTTCTCGGCGTTGTCCAGTTTGAAGTTCATCTAATTCAATCACATCTGGAATCATTGACCAAGGAACTAGATAAGCTGTAGATACGCCAACACCTGCCATGACAGCCATAATATACATCAAAACGATTTGATCTGGCTGTAAGAAAAACAGTCCGGCGGCTGCTATTATCCATAAACTCATTCCGAGAAAATAAACCAGTTTTTTCCCAATTCTTTTACTCAAAGCAGTCCAGACAAATAACATGAGTAAGGCGGTTCCTTGGACTGCAATCATCACTGTGGGTACATCTGATTCTTTGAGTTTCATACAGTTGATTGCAAAGTAAGGAATAATGCTAGCTGTCACTTGCACGCCTAACCAAGAAAAAAGATAGATACCAATAACAAATAGAAAAGGTCGATTGGTAAAGACAATTTTTAATTGCTCGAAGAAAGGGATAGATGCTGCTTCCTCAACTTGGATACGTTTCGCCTCAAAAGCTAAGACGCGATCGCGGACTCCAAAAACGCACCAATATAGCGATAAAGTTGAAATTACGGTACAAACTGCTGCTAAAACTAGATATTGCTGTTGGCGATCGCTAATCAGAGAAAAAACTACTTTTGATAAAATTAACGAAAGTATGCTGCCACCAATAGAAAACGTAAAGCGAAAACTATTGAGGCTGGTGCGTTCGTCATAATCTTGAGTTAATTCCGGAGTCATTGCCGTGTAAGGCAAATTCACAACGGTGTAAAACACCTGAGATATCAACCCAATCGCTACGTAATACCAAAACAACGGCCAGATATTACCACTTTGTTCTGTACTAAATTGCGGTACAATCCACTGTAAGAAAAAGAAAATTCCAAAGGGAATTGCCCCATAAAGTATCCACGGAAGACGACGACCCCACCGACGAGATTTAGTTTTATCCGTCATGACCCCCACAATCGGATCGTTTACTGCATCCCAGATTTTGCCAATCATCAAAACGCTGCCAGCCAAACCAGCCGGGATACCAGCGACATTAGTAAAGAAAACTAGCAGGAAAAATATAGAAATATTGGCAGTAATTGCCGGGCCTAAATCTCCTGCACCATAAGCCAATTTTGTTTTCAAGTCCAATTTTTGACTTACAGGAGTCCTTTTGGCTTCACCATCAGCAGAATCGTTCATAAATTTCTTGCACTCATACTAAAATATAGAGTTTGTGTTTGCCTTCAGTACTTGCTAAAAATTACTTCCCTTAACCATATGCCAGACCTTTACGTTTCTTGGTCAGATTATCACCAAAAAATTGAACAACTGGCTGCTCAGATTTATCAATCCGGTTGGGAATTCAATCAGATTATCTGCCTTGCCAGAGGGGGACTGCGAGTAGGAGACATTATCTCGCGTATATACCAGCAGCCGCTGGCAATTTTAGCAACATCTTCTTACAGTGGCCCTGGCAAGCAAGAAAGAGGTAGTTTAACATTCTCCCGCCACTTGACTATGACCGCCGAAAAGTTAGGTTCGCGTATTCTCCTGGTGGATGATTTGGTAGACTCTGGGGTGACACTCCAGCAGACTATTCCTTGGCTAAAGCAAAATAGCGATCGCCCAATTGAGGAAATTCGCACTGCTGTACTTTGGTATAAAGCTTGTTCGGTTATAGCACCCAATTACTATGTCGATTACTTGCCGGACAATCCTTGGATTCATCAACCCTTTGAACACTACGAACATATGAACCCCGCTGAACTGGCGGCGAAGGTGAGTCAACTGTGCTGATAAATAAGCTATTGCTTGAAAGCCCTATTTATCAAGATTTCAGCAGCCAGTACTGCGTACGTTTCTTGCGCGGTCGAGAATTAAAAAAATTCTTAGCGTATAGAGTTTTTCTTTTATGGCACAGTCCTCCCGTATTGCTATGCTTGATTGAAGTTAACTTAGCACTATTGAACTTATCGATGTCAGGAAGCATCTGTGATGTCTACCGATCGAGATGCACCAATACTTACGCAAAATCGACTGCTCGCCAAATTACCAAATGATGAGCTAGAACGCTTACATCCTCATCTGGAGATAGTCTCGCTCTCACTGGGACAGACGATCATCTTGCCTAATGAACCAATCTCTTTTATCTATTTTCCTGTTAACTCATTGCTCTCTCTGGTAACGGTGATGGAGGACGGCTCAACAGTCGAATCCGGATGTATTGGGCGTGAGGGAATGGCAGGTTTGCCAATCCTTTTGGATGCAACCACAACGCCAATGCAGACCTTGGTACAAATTCCAGGACAAGCCGTGCGTATCAAAGCTTCTATCCTCAAAGAGGTGTTCGACACAGGCGGTACGCTACAAAAGCTTCTTTTCCGTTACATACATACAATTATTGTTTTAGGTTCACAAAGCACAGCCTGCAACCGTCTTCATCATATAGAAGCAAGGCTGTGCCGCTGGTTGTTAATGAGCAGTGATGGTGTAGGCTCACAGTCACTTTCCCTCACGCAAGAATTTTTGTCCACGATGCTTGGTGTTAGGCGTTCTGGAGTTAGCGAAACTGCTAGTAAACTTCAGAGCAGGGGCTTAATCTCTTACCAGCGCGGACACATACAGATTGTTGACAGAAAAAGGTTAGAAATAACCGCCTGCGAATGTTATGGCATAGTCAAGGCAGAATACAAGCGCTTGTTTGACTAAAGCCATAACATCATTTGAATTAACGAGCGGAGTCTGGGGGCAATACGGATGCTTAAGTTAAGTAGGAATCATCCACTACAGTTCTGGCAGAATTACTATACTTAATCAAACGAGTTTACAAGCAACCGACTGCCCGTGTTATCAGGTCATATCAGATGAATTTGCTCGATTACTAAGCAAGTTCCCAGGACAAAAGGGTCGATAAATTATTTTATTTTTATCTGTACGGAACCGGATAGACCCAGGCTGATATGTGTGTGTAAGCTTGAGAAATCTGTGCATTGTAATACATTTGCTATACAAAATGCTAGAAATACACGAAGGCAAGATTAATCTGTAGTTAATCCATGTGACTTAAGAGTTACTGCTTGTTGGTTATCGATGATAACGCTGTTGGTAGCTGAGGTTTAATAAGTTGCAAACAAGTCGATTTTGAAACCACCTTATCTAGCAATACAAAGGATATCAAAATCATAGATATTGCCTGATAAGTACTATTTTAAATTGGCTAAAATACTATAATTAAAATTAAATTATTTCCAGTAAATCCAAATATATCTTGAGAAGTAAACCCAATATACTGAAAGAATGAAGTAATTATTTAAGAGAGTATCAATAATATATAAAGTACTATTTATCAACTGTCTAAGTGAGACAGTTACTGTTATGTTTACTATTGATGAATGTGTAATAAATCAAGAAACTGGACAACTGGGTAAAGTCATTGGTTACGGACATCAGATAATCAATAATGTGTATACCGTAACGCTGAAAGTTTTAGTATCTGAAACGGCTAATTCTCGAAAGAGAGTATTTGTTGTTGAAGATAAAATTTCAGCCTGGAGTCATTGGTCGATAGCTTAAGGGATTGAGCCAATAAGGTGTTTGTAAAAAAGTATCACTTCACTAGAAAGGCTGACTCTGTTTACATTTTTGGATGCAATACTGATGTCTGCCTAGGCTGGATTTATTCCATAAAAATATACTAAAAAACCTAAACCTTTTACCAATGAAAGGTTTCAATTGTTAGCTTAAAAATAATAACCCATGTCTAAGCAATAGCTTTTATAGTGATATCGCAGAACATTGTAGATACAATATGATTTGCGATCGCTTACAAGCATAAAGAAGCTACATGGCTACACAATTTTGACTCAACAATTGTAACCCAAAGTAATATTAGACTTTTGAGTCTATTGAGATATATTTGCAGGGAAAATTTCAGCTTAGGCGGCACTTTTTTTAGCTATCTCTCTCCTCCCTTAAAATTACAATTTATTTAAGTACGGTAGATGTAAATAAATATAAGATAGTTCATCATTGCGAGCGGAACGAAGTGTAGACACAAAGCTGCTTCCCGTTTGCGTAGCGTCTCCGAAGGAGAAGGTTAGCGTGACAATTTCAATCTTTGGGATTGCTTCACTTCGTTCGCAATGACATCTTGCATTTAATTGTGTCTACTTACTTAGAAGCAATAAATTTGTAATTTTCAAGAAGGTGTTGAAAAGATTCAAGAGAATGACACTTTTTATTAAAATCCAAATAAATCTTGACCCGGCATTAATATTGCGACATAGAAAATAATCCCAAATCTCATCTAAATCTTGGCTGGCTTCTAAAGTGATAACGTATTGCATTACTCTTGACTTCCAAGTGCTTGACGCAATTTCTCTTCAAGTCGCGCTATTACCACTTTACGATCGCTCACCTCTCCACCTTCGATTTGAGCAAGCCCAACAGCTATTTTTTTACGGGTTTTTTCTTCCCATTCCTGATAACCCTTTTCCCATTCCTCCAGCAGTTTGAATGCTAATGCAATAACATCATCAGCATTCTCATATCTACCGCTAGCAATTCGGCTTTGGATAAATTGCTTGTATTCGGGTTTAAGTTCAATGTTCATATTTTTACCTCAAGTTAAGAAAGCAGTAGTAATAGACAAACAGGGTGCGATCTCATTGGGTATTGCAACGATTTGTGAAAAAGTATGGTCAGGAATCTGGTGAGCCATTACTGCGTAAGGAAGTTACTCAGCATTGGCTACCTGAAAGCTCTATTTGTAGAGCTTTTGCGCCAAATAAGAACATGAAAATCTACTTTCGTAAACCATAGATTGAGCTTAAAAGGGGTTATAAGCGATCGCACCATAGGGCATAAATCTAAAATCAAAACAGCCATAGCCAAACTGGCAAAGTAACCAGCAATACCATTGCCCCCATTGCCAAGGCTGTAACTGCGAGGTCGCGATCGAGATTGAAAGTTTCGGCAATTACCAGTGTGGCAAATGCTGGCGGCATTGCCATTTGTAATACAATCACCTGTGCTGGGTCACCAGTCACACCAAAAAGTGGTAAGGTAATGCCGATAACTAAAGGAACTAGCAGCATTTTAATTGCCAAACTCATGGCTGCTTGGGGTAACCTATGCCAAGAATTGAGCTGTGAGAGTCGCATTCCAATCAACATTAAAGATAAAGCAACGACACTCCAAGCAAATTTCTCTAGGCAGAATTCCACCACATTGGGTATGTTCACCTGTCGCAGTAGCAAGCCAAAGCCGAAACTCCACAGGGCAGGATTGATCGAGATTGCTTTAGTAATTTGCCAATAATTCCCGACACTACCACCAAAATGAGATGCCAGCACCACACCCAAGCCATAAGCTCCGAATAACGAACCGAGTAAATCGTAGAATAAAGCCCAGGCAAAGTATTCCTTTCCTACCATTGCTAGGATGATGGGAAAGCCCATATAACCTGTGTTACCCACCATTGCTGCCAAAATTAAACTACCTTGAGTTGATTCTTGGGGAATAGTGTTAGTTAAATAGGCTTGCCCTTTGATTCCTAACCAAGCCAAAAATGCCCCTAAGAAAATAGCTAAGTAAGCGATCGCAGGTGCAATCCAAATCTGACCCGACAAATCAGCTTCTCGTAAAAAAGCTACTATACTTATAGGTACTCCCACAGAGAAAAGCCACTTACCTAAACGGTTGGGAACTGTGGTAGGTAATTTGCGTCCCAGAAAAAATCCTACTAAGACTAATCCCACCAGCTTGACGTATAGTTCTAAGAGATTTGTCAAGATTGCGCCTAATAATTACAGATGTAGAATGTTACCCAACATGTTGATTTTTCTCAAGTTTACAATCTCTAATGAATGTTGAACAAAATCAGGAGTTGACCTTTGAATAGAGCTAGCTTTTCTGGACAACCGCAAAATTTATCGGGTGAACCTGGTGATGATATTCCAGTGGCTGTACGTGATACTCCTGATGTAGCACCCAAGATCCGCTTACGACTTCCAGTTTTGCTGATGGGGGGAGCAGCAGGATTTGTTCTACTAGCTGTAATCAGTGGTTTTTTGTTTTTCGTCACTGCACCGGAAAAAACCGCTGATACCCAGTCTTCACCAACTAGTTCTGCTTCTGCACCTACCAGCACAGACGGTAATTCTGTCAATCTCCAAGGTAATAGTGGCGATACTGTATTAGGACATCTGACATATCCCCAAGCACCTGAGTCAGAACTAGTAGCGATTAGCGCAGATGGGCGGATTAAAATGCGAAAAACTGCTGCGGCCAAGTTTCGGGAGATGGCACAAGCAGCGCGGAGTGCAGGTGTAATTTTAGCCCCAATTTCTGGTTTCCGGTCAGTAAAAGAGCAAGAACAGTTGTTTTTTAGTGTTGGCGCTCAACGAAATCAAACCCCAGCACAAAGAGCCGCCCTCAGCGCTCCTCCCGGTCATAGCGAACATCACACAGGTTACGCTCTAGATATTGGAGACGGAGCAGTACCAGCAACTAATCTTCAAGCCAACTTTGACAACACCAAAGCTTATAAGTGGCTACAAGCGAATGCAGCTCGTTTTGGCTTTGAAATCTCCTTTCCCAAAAACAACGTTCAAGGTGTGAGTTATGAGCCTTGGCACTGGCGTTATGTAGGCGATCGCGATAGCTTGGAAATGTTTTACAAAGCTAGAAATTTGAAACCTATCCCGACACCATAATCAAGGCACAACCAGGAATATTGACAATACTTATTTGACAATTAAACTTAATCTTGTTGCCAATTTAGCCAAGCGATCGCTCCCATCGTAAAATTCTTAGTAACCGATAGGTACATAATTTACTCTGAAGAAAGCTAAAAAGGAGCGCATACATAGATGGGGAAAGGGAGGTTAGAAGCATTCAGCGATGGAGTGCTGGCCATTATTATTACCATCATGGTGCTTGAACTAAAAGTGCCACACGGAACTGATTTGGCTGTGCTACGTCCCCTGATTCCAGTATTTCTGAGCTATGTGCTGAGTTTTATTTTTCTCGGCATCTATTGGAACAATCACCATCACTTGCTACAGGCGATCCGCCACGTTAATGGTCGTATCCTTTGGGCTAACTTGCATCTGCTGTTCTGGTTGTCGCTAATCCCCTTCGTCACTGCTTGGATGGGCGAAAACCACTTTGCTGCCTTGCCAGTTGCACTTTATGGCACAGTATTGTTGTTAGCTGCATTCGCTTACTTCATCCTTACCCGTGCCCTGATTTCTCACCACGGTAAAGATTCCGCTATAGCGATCGCAGTAGGTGGAGATTTTAAGGGAAAAGTATCGGTAGTGTTGTATGCTTTAGCAATTCCACTTGCCTTTGTCAACTCGTGGTTGGCTTGTGCGTTATACATTCTAGTTGCGATCGTGTGGCTCATCCCTGACCGCCGCATTGAAAAGACTCTGACTCAGTAGCGTTTTCTGCGATTACGATATTCTTGTTTGAGGATCTGAAAAATCTTCAATTGCAATTAAAAAGCCGAAAAATCATCATCCCGCATCGACATCTACCCATTACCAAAAACCCGATCACGAAGACCGGGTTTTGATGAGGCTATATTCCCCACAGGTTAGTTATAGAAGTTAAATATAAATCGTGTTCTGTTAATGACTACCACACCTAGCTTGCCAATTTCGGAAAACATCGCCCTTAATTTAGAAAATTCTCCAATCCCTTACTTACTTCCACCCATAATGTACACGTAGGAACCCAAATTCTCGTCATCCGTACCAACAATCACACCACCTTCTGCACCTGGAATGAGTTCTATACCTTCAATCTTGTGGTAATCAGTACGGTAGATGGAAACAAGGTGAGGATTCTGTCGCCATGCTATTTTGTTACCACGAAATCCCAAGTAACCAGCAATGTATACAGCCGACTGAAACGGGCCATCATCACCAGGATCGTTTGCTGCGGTAATGTACACAATGCCAACTGGGTCTACCTTCAGATCCGAAATATGACGAACATTGCCAGATGGAAATGGTACTTTGAGATTGGCAAAACCTGTGGGAGTAATTTGATATCTGGTTAAGTCAAGTACTCCCCAGTAAATGATTGCTGGCTGTTCTCCTTCACCGCGTTGTGCCCAAATAGCAACTAATTTACCATCTATATCTTGTAAACCAAATGCTTCAAAATTACTTCCTTGAGGAATTCCTGGTAGATTAAATTCCTTGAGAACCGAGATAGTCTTATTGGCTCGGTCTAATCTAAAGTAATAAGCTTTTCCAGAACTACTTAAAGCGATAAAAGTGGAGTTTGTTTGCCCTGGAACAGATGATATAGCTTCTAAGTCAATTGGCAATTTTATGTTAATTGACCAGTTCAAAGGTAAATATTCAAGTTGGTTTTTACCCTTGATGCTAATGATTGCTAGACGAGCTTCATTTTTTTTGTTGTCATGGGCAATCAGCAAATCTAGAGAATTGCTTTGCTGCTCTAGCAAAGCCATACCACTGATACCGGAAGCGATCCCACCGCGCACAGGATGCCAATCTTGTGCCCAAACTTGCTGGGATATGAGTAATAATACTCCTAAAACTACTATATTTAAGATTATAAGAAATTGAGGCTTATTGGGCATATTGGCTGAATCCAAATGCAGTAGTAGATTACAAAGTTTTTCCCAAAGAGTGTCACCCAAAGGGCTTGTCGTCAGACATCACTAGATTCCATAATCCACACTCAAAATGCCATTTACGCAAATTAATATCTGATTTTAACTCACATCTCGTAGTAGGAAGGCATATCAAGCTCCATTGATTAGTTTTCAAACCCCAGTTCCCGTTGCAGGCTTGGTAAGTCTGAAATTAATCTTGAGAATTTTTCTGCTTAAACTGACAACTATAAGTTAATCTGTGTAGTAGAGGCATTCATGAATAAAACCAAAGTTAACCTCAGTACCATTCAATAAACGCCACTAATCTAACTCTGGAATGGAGTTTGCAAGCTTCAGGTAGCAGACCTCATTCTAGGAAATCTGAAATCGTGAGAGATTATTGATGCAATTGATGATAAATTTGATAAATTTATTATTGCAAACTTATCTCATATAGGATGTTGTTTAGGAGAAACGATCCTTTACTATTGGGTATGTACTTAGCTTATCTAGTATCCTCAAAAGATTATCTTTGCATGATTGATATTGGCAATTAAGGTATATATGAAATTCTTTTTTGGCATTGAGCATGAAGTAGCTTTTCTTAACAAGGAAGGAAAATTTGCAGATTTTACTCATACAAAATTTGCAGATTTCGAGCAAATTATTGAAAGGCTACCTACATATCCCAATGATTATCCTCAACTGCGAGTTGGTGATGCTGGTATCAAGAAGAAGAGGTGGTACATTGAGGGATTTGAACGGTTTGCTAATTCTGAAAAACCGATTGACTGTCTACCTAAAGGCATTGAAATCAGAACAACCATACATTCTAATATTGAAGACACTATTACCGAATTATCAGCAAGTTTTTGCTTGCTATGCGAGATTGCTGCTGATTTCGACTTCTCACCAGTTTTAACTAGTTTTAATCCCTATAAAACTCTTTTTGAGCCACAACTTCCATTAAACGATTATGAAATAAGACGCAGACAAGCTTCTCCTGAAAAACAAACTGCCCATATTCCCATGCTTACCTATGGACCAGATTTGAATATTTCTGTATCAGATTTATCTATTGAACGTTTAATTGATATTGGCAGAAAGTTAACTTATTACAGTCCTTATATTGTTCCTTTTAGTTATAGTTCTCCTTTTTATAACGGAGGTTTATGGGATGGTCTGTCAGTACGAACGTTTGTCAGAACAGGAAAAAGACCAGCAGCCCTAATTTTTGTTGAGAAACAAGAACAACTGATTAAGAGCATACCTTCATTGACAAAAATTGCTCGCATTCCGGCTGAAGTGGGTCGTATAGAATTTAAGGCTTGCGATAGTTGTGATGATTTTTCGATTTATGCAGCGTTGCTGGCATTGTTAAAAGGTCTGATTTTAGATGAAACCTTGCTTGGAAGATCAACTACACCTGACGCAGCTTTGCACCAACTATCAGCAAAAGAAGGGTTCGACAATGAAGTTATTCTTACAAATACTACTAAAGTTTTGGAAGCATCTGAGGTTGCCCTAGGTGACGATCCAGACGTTAATTTATTGACACCATTGAAGGTATTACTAGCAAAACGAAAAACAAAATCTCACGAGCTAATAGAAGGATTTCAGCGAGTAGGCTCTATAGAAGAGGCTCTCAGGCAGACTTACTATTTGAAGCATGAAGCATGAAGGAAAAGATATTACTTCGGTTAAAGGTTGATTAACTATTTGAATTTGGTTAAGTCTCGGCGGCTAGTGGTAGATTTTCCAGCAGGAGTCTTTACTCTAGGATATGAGCGATCGCTCTTTAAAATCGCTACACCTCAGGTTACTGGTAAATTCAAAGTAAAAAGAGATTAACGCTACAATTTATCACAAAAGCAAAGAGTGCATTCATGACAGCAGATTTGACTACGGCTACACCTGATTTTGTAAGTGTGCTATCCCAAGCTGCGGCTGCATTTCAAGGACAGGGGATTAAACGCCCGACTGCTGAGATAGTGGTAAATGCCTTGCTACAAGCAGAAAAAGCTAGCAAGCAGCAGCGGCTGACTTATAGCTTTGATTCTCTTTTGGGCAAATGGCGACTGTGCTTTGCCACTGGCACTAAAAAAGCCAGAGAACGAGGCGGAATTGTCTTGGGCAAAGGTTTGTATGTGCCCAAATTTGCAGCAATTTACATTTCTTTTAGTGCTGCTTTAGAACAAGGTTTGGGCAGAGGTGAAGTTGGTAATCAAGTTCAATTGGGCACGGTGTCGTTGAAGTTGACGGGACCAGCACAATATTTAGGTAAGAAAAATCTATTGGCGTTTGACTTTAACCACATGCTAATCGGTCTGTTTGGTCGTGTTGTCTACAACAGACCGATTCGTTCTGGTAAAGTTCAGTCCGAGGATTTTTACAACCAGCCCATAGCTAAACTACCCTTCTTTGCCTTTTTTGTAGTGACAGAAGATTTCATTGCAGCTCGCGGACGTGGGGGAGGGCTGGCACTCTGGATTCGAGAAACTTGAAAAATAGACAAAAAATTCTTCTTTGCCGCGATGGTGGTTGCGGATTCGGTTGCTGACTTACACTAACTTTACCAAGTATTCCGTTTATCAACTATTGACCACAGTGCTATTTTGCGGTGAAACATCCAATATTTCCAAAAGCGATCGCTTCATAACTCGACTCACCAGCTGATTGCCTTGCAAGTTGAGATGGATATGGTCTTGGTACAAGTCTTTAACGTTAGCGGTTGCATTAAATATCGGCAGAAAATCTATATAAGTAATTTGCTGGGCTTGGGTAAAGTCGCCCAGCCGCTGCCGTGCTTTGATTTCGTAATCGCGGGGGCCTGGTTCGCCAATTTCTCGTAGTAAGGGAGTCATAACCAATAAAAATTTACTGTTGCTGTCACGAGTCAGCACCTGAATTTTACCTATTGCCTCAAGATTAATCCCCACGCGATCGCCTGCTTCTTGTTGTACTGCTTTCATTTCGGGGATTGGCTTTTGCTTGGTGATATAACGCTGCCACACTTCCACTAAGGCTAAGGGAGGTTTACTATTTGGGTAGTTGCGATCGCGTCCCACTGGTAAAGCAGTGGGAGCAGTAGCAAATAAATCGTCGGTATTAATTAATAAAACTATTGCCTGAGCGTTAAAATTACCAAACCTTTGTAAATAAGCTAGTTCGTTTCTTGGCCCCCAAGAGTTAGCTGAAGCATTTAGCACTTCTAATTCCTGATAATTACCAGTGGTAGCTGATGTCAGAGAACCCATCATCAGACTAGAGATTGTATTCGCTTGATCTGTCCACCAACCACCATTAGCGATAGAATCCCCAATCAGTAGAACTCGCAGTGTTGAGGGCGCAAGCGTCTTTGAAATCGATGCACCCCGCATAGAATACTCATTAATTTCAATGCGATTACCAAAGCGACGGGTGCGCTGATTAGGGGCTAATAAATAACCAATCTGCTCATCGCCAATATAAATGAGGGGGTTTCCAAAGCCAAACAGCGATCGCAGTCCTACCTCTATCGCCAATAAAAATCCTGCAACTACCGCTAGAATCACTATCGTCAGCACTTTCACTTAGAAACACCCTCCAAAAAAATCAACCAAAAATAAAATTGTGAACTATACTATATTCTTTAACTTCAACTGACTGGGGATAAGAGAGCAGGGGAGGCAAGGGGAGAAAAGTTTTAAATGACAACGGACTCATCCCCAATCCCCAGCCCGCAGCAATCTTACTAGCAAATAGATATTCGCAATTCCGTGAATATACGGTAATATATCAAGCCTTAGCTAGCCGATTAACTATTAATGAACATAACTGAGGATAGGTTGCACACTTGTATAAAGATAGCTACTATATCTGGGGTAATAAGTAAATTTAGCCTTGGACTGGTTGCAAAGCTTAAACAAAATATTATGAGCAACTTTGCTCGATATGCAAATAGAAGGACTACAATCAAAACGGACAAATTAGCCCTGAAGCAAAGGAGGATTACAAAATTATGTCCGACTTAAATCGAGGCATTATGAAATTCAAGGGTGCAGATTCCCCAAAAGCAGTCACAATCTCTACTGTATTACTGTTGGGGTCGATTGCTGCCCTGATTATTTGGGCGCTGCAAGCTGCCTATGCGCTAAACTAAAACCATTAGTAGTCCCAGAAGGACACTGGCAAAAACGGTTTCCGTCTTTTGCAATTGTCCTTCTAGCAACTAATAAAAGAAAGCGCCCAAACAACCATCAAAAAATTTCAGAAAACTTTTACAATTAGAGATTTGAGATTTTAGGTGGAAGATGAATCTAAAATCACGCCACTTGCTATAACTCTCTTAAGCAGAGCAACGCAGTGGATCTTAAATCTACAATGATTGAACTTTGGGGTGCCTTAGTTATTTTAATTGCCTGCCCCCTCTTGGGTGCGTTACCAGCGATCGCTTGGATTACCTACGCCCTAAAAGGGAAGCAGTTGGCAAAAGTTGGGACTAAAAATATCAGTGTCTCAGCCGCTTTTTACCACGGTGGAATACTGGTAGGAATATTGGCAGTTTTGTCCGAAGCTTTGAAAGGAATTGCGGTAGTCTTACTGACCCGTATCTTTTTCAAAGAGGGATCGCCTTGGGAAATAGTTGCCCTTATTGCCCTGGTATTAGGTAGATACTGGATAGGCAGAGGGGCAGGCACGACAAACGTCGCTTGGGGATTTCTCGTACACGATCCACTAGTGGCAGGATTTGTCAGTTTTTTTGCACTAATCGGCTTTACAGTTCTGCAATCCAGACGACTGGTAAAGTATGGAGTATTATTCTTATTTCCTTTATGTGTGATTATCCTGCACGCTGACGATTTTCCTAGAATTATTGCTGCTGTTATCCTCGCTGGCTTGCTGGGGTGGATTTATACGCGCATTCCTGATGACCTGAATCTATCAGCCCAAGAAGTAGAACCAGAATCCCAAACCGCGTTTGAATATTTGCGCGGCAATGGCGAGATTCTGACTCTCGATGAAGAGTTGGATGCTGCTGTCGTCGGACAAAAAGCAGCTACCTTATCTCAAATTAAGCGATGGGGTTATTCAGTACCCAAGGGGTGGGTACTTAGCCCAATTGACGATCCCCAAGACTTAATCGACATTCTCCAGCCCTCAGATTTATCGCCTCTAGTGGTGCGTTCCTCCGCCATTGGGGAAGATTCAGAACAGGCTTCCGCTGCTGGGCAGTATGAAACAGTTATTAACGTCATTAGCAAACAGCAATTGCAAGAAGCGATCGCTTCTGTTCGCGCTTCTTACAATCGTCCCACTGCTGTGCAATATCGACGCGATCGCAGTTTACCAGATGCCGCAATGGCAGTGTTGGTACAACAACAAGTCCAGAGTGTTTATTCGGGAGTAGTTTTCAGCCGCGATCCCATCACTCAACAAGGCGATGCCATCGTCATTGAAGCCCTTCCAGGTAGCCCAACGCAAGTTGTTTCTGGAAAAGTTACACCCGAACAATATCGCGCTTTTGTCGTCGAATCAGAAAATATCTCGTCCGTCCACTTAGAAGGCACAGGGCAAGTACCACAAGCATTAATCAAACAGGTAGCATACTTAACCCGCCGCCTAGAAAAACGTTATCATGGCATTCCCCAAGATATTGAATGGAGTTACGACGGTCAAACTCTTTGGGTATTGCAATCTAGACCGATTACGACCCTGTTACCCATCTGGACGCGTAAAATTGCTGCGGAAGTGATTCCTGGCGTGGTTCACCCATTAACTTGGTCGATTAATCGTCCCTTAACTTGTGGAGTTTGGGGAGATATTTTTAGTGTAGTTTTGGGCGATCGCGCTTTTGGATTAGATTTTACAGAAACTGCCACACTGCATTATTCCAGAGCATATTTTAGTGCATCTCTGCTAGGAGAAATTTTCCTCCGTATGGGATTACCGCCGGAAAGTCTGGAGTTTTTAACCAGAGGCGCTAAAATGAGCAAACCACCTCTGCGGACGACTTTAGAGAATCTACCGGGACTAATAAAGCTGCTAAAGCAGGAATTAAATCTAGAAAAGGACTTTAAGCAGGATTACAGCAAACTATTTATTCCTGGGTTGTCGCAATTAGCTCATGAAGCGATAAACGAACAAGAACCAGCCCAACTATTAGAAAAAATAGACTTTACTCTAGAATTGCTGCATCGTGGGACTTACTACAGTATTTTAGCTCCCTTGAGTGCAGCATTAAGACAAGCAATTTTTCGTACAAAAGATAGTAAAATTGATAACAGTGTTACCCCAGAGGTAGCAGCATTGCGATCGCTGAGTGCTTTAGCCGCAGATGCCAAGCAGGTATTACCTGATTATCAACCGGATAAAGTATTTGAGCAGTTGGCGCAAACAAAAGAAGGAGAGAAGATTTTATACGAGTTTCACGAACTGCTTGAGGACTACGGTTATTTAAGTGATGTCGGCACTAATATTGCCGTTCCCACCTGGAAGGAAGACCCCCAACCGATTAAACAGTTGTTTGTAGAGTTGATTCAGGGACAACAACAGACAGAGGGTATAGATCCGGTGAATCGCGCCTTATCGGGAAGGCGCAAACGCGGCTTTGTGCAACGACGTGTAGACATTAAAGGACGAGTCACCGAAGTTTATTCTCGGCTATTAGCGGAACTACGTTGGAGATTTGTCGCTTTAGAAAAGATTTGGTTAAAAGCCGGCTTACTTAAGGAAGTAGGAGATATCTTTTTTCTAGAGTTGGATGAAGTACGGCGTTTAGTTGCAGATCCTGAGTCCGAGTTCAGCCAGCAATTGAATCAGATAGTACAATCGAGGCGATCGCAATTCGTCCAAGATAGTCAATTTACTCAAATTCCTGTTTTAGTCTACGGCAATACACCACCTCACCCCCTAGCCCCCTCTAAGATCTACTCTGACCAAATATTACAGGGTATTCCTGCCAGTCACGGACAAGCCGAAGGACGGGTAAAGGTGGTACGAAATTTACAAGACTTGCCAGAAATAGACAAAGAAACAATTTTGGTAGTACCTTACACCGATTCTGGCTGGGCACCTTTACTAGTAAGGGCTGGAGGATTTATTGCTGAGGCTGGAGGAAGGCTTTCTCATGGTGCGATCGTTGCTCGTGAATATGGAATTCCCGCAGTCATGGATGTAAAAGGTGCTACATGGATCCTGCAAGATGGTCAACGAGTACGGATTGATGGGTCTAGGGGTATTGTGGAACTATCTTATGACTTGAGACCAGAATTATACTAATTCGTAATTCGTAATTTGCCCGGTTCCCAGTCATATGATTACCACTTCTTTGAACGACTTGCCAGAAGATTCAGTTTCCCACAATCCTGAAATTAAGAAAAAGGTAATGTTACGCTTCGGTGATTTACCTCACCTGACTAACTTTTCCCAAGCACGTTTTGCGCCTGGACAAACCGCGTCAGCCCATGCACATCACGATATGTGTGAGGTATTCTTCGTGCAAGCTGGTGAAGGATTAATTCGCATTGACAGCCAAGAATATCCTCTGCTTCCAGGGAATTGTGTGGCCATAGAACCGGGAGAAGTTCATGAAGTAATTAATAGTGGCTCGACTGAACTTGTTCTGATTTACTTTGGTTTACAAATAAATAGATAAATCAGCATAAAGTACTTCCAAATAAAAAATATTCCATTGTAATTGTTGACTTTTGAGTATTGACTGGTAACTATCATCAGCCATCAGTCATTTGGTGCCAATGTGGATTGATGAGACTCGTAAGAATATGATCTTGCCATTGTCCATCAATCATTAAGTAGTCTCTAGCATATCCTTCAACAACAAAACCGAGTCTTTTAAGTACATTACCACTGCGCTGATTGTGTGGCATGTAATTTGCCATGATGCGATGAAAGTTTAATTCTTGAAATGCATATTCAGTAGCCGCTTTCAGCGCTTCTGTCATATACCCTTTACCTTGCTTGGCTTCCGCGAGGCTATATCCTACATAGCAAAAGTGAGCAGATCCTCTGATAAAATTATTAAAGTTGATCGTCCCAATAATTTCTTTAGGATTTCTTTTAAAGAAAATAAACAGTTTTAAAGATTGGTCATGGATAAATTCTAAAAAACTATTTTCGAGATTATATTGCCAGTACTCTTCTGTAAAGAAATTCTCAACCCAACGCGGGTAGAATGGTGTAAGATATGCTTTGTTATCATTAAAATATTTGAGTATTTGGGGTATATCCTCTTGAATCCCGATTCTTAATAACAGGCGATCGCTTGTAATTAATGGCAATTCTGATTTCATAAAATCGTTGGTTCAATTAATTAGTTGTATTAACATTTTTTCGAGCTTTTCACTTTTCGCATACCTGCTGCCTGGGGCTGAAAATTTTTGTCAAAAATAGTAAAGTTGTTATAGCAGGAATTATTAAAAATAGCATCTGTGAAATTTGCACCAAGTAAGTCTGAACTTCGTAAATCTACACGACTGAGATTTGTACCTTGCAAATTAGCAAATCTTAAATTCATACCTTGTAAGTTAGCACCTGTGAGATTTGCTCCTAAAAGCAGCGATGGCTGCTTGTTCGATGTCATCCGGAGTAAATTTGCGTCTTGCAAAAACATGATGATGTAACGTTTGCATTCTGGATCTAGTTCTTGTAAAACCGCCTGAGTCATTGCTCGAAAAATAGCTGATTTATTTTGGACTTTTTTCGGATTATCTTCTAAAATTACCTTTGTCATTGTCTTGAGGTAATCAGAGAGGATAGCTTGACGATAATAATCAGCTGTGATTTCGATATTGCCTGAAAATTGTGATAATTGATATATTGGCTGTTTGAATCCGTTGGGAATATTTCCCAATACCAATAGAAAAAAGATGATTGCAGCAGCAATTAGAACCCCGATTATCGAGGCGATCGCGTCCTGAGAAATTTGGTGTGAAATAATTGACTTGAAGATTTCTATAGTTCTAATGAAGTAGCTACTCAGAGTAGTAAATTTTGTGGCAGAAACAGTAGGCAACTTAACAACTTCGTGACGCTGTGTATCCATTGTTTTAGCAAAATTTCGGTTAAAATGTGACGCAGTTTACAGAAATTTGATGAGTATCGCCCACATTTTATAAATTTTACAGCAGTTATTCTTGTTGGATCGGCATACTGCAATTAAAAGGTTCAGCTTTATTAATATGGTTATCGTGCCAGAATTAGATGAGTATTTTTACAGTCAATCTGCCACACAACCAAAATCTTGATAAGCTGATTTCTAACTACAGTGCTGGGATTTAGAGTCAATCAGTAGTAAAACGCTATGTGCGGTACAACTTCTACGAGATGCTTTATCCAAACGCTGTATTTCAGCAGGTACAACAAGAAAACAGCTCTTGATAAATCTAGTCTACAAGAAGGATAGTGATGGTGGGAATACGCTACGATTGGCAAAAAGCAGAGATCCGGGCGATATACGATACGCCATTACTAGAGCTTATTTATCAAGCTGCTAGTATTCATCGCCAGTATCAAGACTCAACCAAAATACAAGTCTGTAAACTCATCTCTATTAAAACAGGAGGATGTCCAGAAGATTGTAGCTACTGTGCCCAATCTTCCCGCTATAAAACAGAGGTGAAACCCCAAGCACTTCTAGAAAAGGAAACAGTAGTCAGTATCGCCCAAACAGCTAAACAGCAGGGTGTGAGTCGCGTCTGTATGGGTGCTGCTTGGCGTGAAGTGCGCGATAATTCCCAATTCGAGACAGTCTTGGAAATGGTCAGAGAAGTGACCGACATGGGTTTAGAAGTATGCTGCACTTTGGGGATGCTCACAACAGACCAGGCAAAGCGATTAGAAGACGCTGGACTGTACGCTTATAACCATAACTTGGATACTTCCCAAGAATATTACAGCACAATTATTACCACTAGGACTTACAGCGATCGCCTGCACACAATTGATAATGTGCGGCAGACAAATGTCACTGTATGTTCCGGCGGTATCCTTGGTTTAGGTGAAACTGTTGATGACCGCGTAGGAATGTTACACACTCTAGCCAACCTACATCCGCATCCAGAATCTGTCCCCATCAATATTCTCTCGCAAGTACCAGGTACACCTTTGGAAAATCAGCCCGATGTCCCCATTTGGAATGTGGTGAGGATGATTGCCACAGCACGTATTTTAATGCCCACTTCCGACGTGCGTCTTAGTGCCGGCAGAGCTAGACTTTCGCAAGTTGAACAAGCTTTGTGCTTTATGGCAGGGGCAAATTCCATCTTTTCTAGCGACGACAAGAAGATGTTAACAGTCACCACTCCTTGTCCAGATTACGATGCTGACCGAGAAATGCTGAATTTGCTTGGCTTAGAAATGCGTCCCCCTTCCCAAAGACCTCAAAAGGTGGCAAGTCCCACTGGTACAACAAGGTAAAAGTAAAAAGAAAGAACTCTTATACTGCAAGCTTTTTACTTATTTCAAATGGTAGCTTTATTTCCACCGTGATGTACTAGTGGCGTGTCAAGGCTAAAGTAGTGCAATAGAAAAATTCGATTATGTGTCTAAACTTCAATTTTTCAGAGATTTTTAATGCAACATTTTAGCCTTGCCATGCCACTAGTGTGGGATAAGAAGGATGGGGAGTTGGGGGAGCCTGACAGGTATAGGTTTTTTACAATTACGAGGAGTTAAAGTCTCGCGATTACCAGAACTACATCGGCTAATCTAAAAGCATAGAAGCTCAAATGAGGGAGAACCATGCCATGTCATCTGATGCAATAAAAGAGACAATCTCCCAGAATGTAGAACAGTGGGATTGGGAAAATCCCCCCATGCCTCCCACTGACTTGATTTTTGATGATGGAGAACCTTTGGAGAGTAATCGCCATCGCATTGCCATGAATGTTTTGATTCGGTCGTTGCAACAAGCTTGGGGCGATTCGCCTAACAGCGATAGCTTTGCTTCACGCAACGATTTTTTTACAGGTGGTAACATGTTCGTTTACTACAATAGCGCCCAAGCTCGTAATCGGGATTTTCGCGGCCCAGATTTCTTTGTGGTACTAGATGTTGACGGTACTATTCCTAGACAAGGTTGGGTGGTGTGGGATGAAGGTGGTCGTTATCCAGATGTCATTGTAGAACTGATGTCGCCTTCGACTGCTGAAGTGGACACGACAACTAAAAAAGATATTTACGAGCGTGTTTTTAAAACACGGAATTACTTTGTGTTCGATCCCTTTAATCCCGCTTCTCTGCAAGGATGGCGATTAGATGATAACCTACGTTATCAACTCATAGCACCAGATGAGCGTGGTTGGCTTTGGTGTCAGACTTTGGGCTTTTGGTTGGGAACTTGGGAAGGAACGATAGACCGAGAAACAGCAGTGTGGCTGCGATTTTACGATGATTCAGGAAATTTGATTTTGTTACCAGAGGAAGCAGCCCAAGCTAAAGCTGAGGAAGAGCGCCAGCAGGCTGAACAAGAAAAGCAAAGGGCTGAACAAGAAAGGCAAAGGGCTGAACAAGAAAGGCAAAAGGCTGAACAAGAAAAGCAAAGAGCCGATCGCTTGGCTGAACAATTACGTACACTGGGTATTAATCCAGAAGTTTGACAGATTAAGCAACTGTAATTTTCTTAGTCATAAAAATACACACAGCCACTACTAAAAAAGCGACTTCAGCTAACAAAAATGCCCATACTGGTGCGATCCCGATTAATTTCATTAGTAGAGAAACGATCGCAGTTCCGCCAGCGCTTCCACCAAAATATAATCCAGTACCTAAGCCTGCTCGATTGGCAGGAATTTTACCCAATACTAAAGAAATCATACTGATAAAAACTAAGCTAAAACTGACACCGAAAGCAAGTATTAATCCTATTGCGATCGCGTTGTTGTCATTCAACAATGTTAGCCCCATTAAGCCTGTCATTGCGCCCAAACCAAGCAACATAGATTTATTAGCGCCTAATTCTGTCGTCCATTCTCCCAAAGGAACTGAAGCGATCGCTGACACTATAAGTATCTCAGAAGCAATAAATTCTACTTTGAGTCCGGGTAGTTGAGTTTGTAATTCTTGCGGAAATATTGATAGTAATAAATTAATTTCCAAGCCTGTAGCTAAACCAATTACAAAAATCAGAATTAGTAACACTCTAGGAATGGTGATAGCACTTTGATTTAGAGTAGCGGGATAGATGAAGTGTTTGGGAGTAAATAAGCGCAAAATATATACTCCGAGAACTAAGACGATCGCTCCCACAAGAAAAGTAATTGATGCACCCATACTGTAGAGTCGGGCATTCCACATTAACCCAATAGCCCCTACTAATCCAAATACTAATACAAGGATGGCATTGGCTTGAGGCAATTCAGTTATAGGTGCGAACTGTGCTAAAAGTGCGATCGCCGGGCCGCGAAACATAATTATTGCGATCGTCCAAGCAGTCATCAGCACTGGTAAAATCCAACGTATACCTAATGGCGGACTGTGTTCTATTAACAGCGAAACAGTGACAAAAATTAAACCCGCTAGCACCACCCCAACACTAATCATTGGCAAGCGACTGCCTAAGCGCTGCTGAATGCGATCGCTAAGTCCACCAATTAAAGGTTCTATAACTGCTGCAAGTAAGCCCTGCACTATTCCTAGCCAACTTGCCAGTTGAACAAATTCTAGTTCTCGTAAAATTTTGGGTTGATAAAACCCGTATGCCATCCAACTGAAAACGATTGCTGCCAGTAAAGCGGCTAATCCCCAAACTTGTCGCCATAAAATCTCAGGGCGGGTATTGAAATTAACCATGATCCTGCCTTACTCTCCTTGATAGGTCGTGCGATTGTATAACAAATCCTCTTAGAAAAATGGCATTAAAAATTGCATAATTTTGAGCTTGTTATCAAGGTATTTTGTACCAAATAAAACAAATCAATACAGATAACATTATTAGAGCAGTATTGAAATTATCATTAATAGGTTTGCAAAATACGTATTGTTAAACAGACAATAGAGATATTGATGATTTCAATAATACCTGTAGCTTTTACTAGTTTATACTATAGTAAAATTCACGTTGTTTCAATAACAACAAAATATCAAGTATACTCAATACCTAAAGCACTAAAATTTTTGAAGTCTTAATTGAATTAATCACTTTAATTTGTAGCGAATTTATAATCTGGTCAAATTAATATTGCAACATTAGGCATCGATTATACTATTTTCATAGTTAGTAATACACCATCCAGAAGAGCGAAATTTCCTACAATCAATGTTAATTTCAAAAACAGTAGGCTATGTGCAAAGCCTTCAGAAAAATACATAAGTAATAATTATCAATTATTTAATATATCTATCTGATTGCTAATATTTCTCGATTAATCTTTATGAAAGATTAATGTTGAGCAGAGCATAGCATCCTCAGAAATTTTTATGCATAGACTTCTGTACCTTGCGGAGAAGATATGTCTACAGGATGATTTTGAAAGTTTTTCTACTTATGTCAATAGTTGACTTTAGTTCATTTTGAACCATATGGAAAGGCTGTAGCCATATATTATTTATGTCTAATTACTTAGCTGTCTAAACAACTGCTGTGTGAGCTATTCCTGTTGTGATATTTCATTACTAATACTTGTGATTAACTTCTAATTTTAGTTTGAGCTTTTCTCATGGTTATTCGGTATTTGTTGCATTTATAAGACTATTTGCTCCATCTTAGAGTAAAATGCCATTTCCTAGTTTTGAAGGGTTATCAGTATCACTATATTAGTTTGTACTTATCAAACAGTTATGTACTAATTATTAAATAATATTCACTATAAAAAATGTAATATATAACATATATTTTATAATCAATGCCCTAAGATTGATTGCTTCTAGGAGCTAATCTCATGGAGGTCTATATGGAATAATACCAAATTGGAATAAGTATTATTTTTTAAAAATCCTCTAATTGCCTGTTAGTAAAGGCTTTTAATCCAAAATCTAAATCTAAACTCACAAATTGCGATAAGAGCAACACGTGCTTTCGCCAGAAAATACACAATTTGAAGTACTGGGTAGTTTTGCAACCAAATATTTATATGTCATATAGGGGATCGCTATCGCGAATATTAGTAATTAATAAGTTAAAGAAATACCACTTTTATATTTTCTTTGTTATTTTGTATTTAACGGGACAGTTCTTCAGCATCTGCCGAGTTTAAATAACAATTAGTTCAACTACATTACCCGCAAATTCTATGCCAGTTATTCACGGTGTGCCTGCCCTAATTCTATTCACTGCAAGCAGACAAATTGTTGGGCTAGATTGCTCGGTAATCTTCCAAATTGACGAGTAGTTTATCAAGACAAGGAAAACTTCACTTATGACTAAGCTCAAGACAAATAATCAGAAGATTATTATGCCTGCTTTTATTAAGTTGATGGACGTAACCCATCAAGCAGGTAGTCAACACCAATTAAGTCAACCTAAATTGGATTTACTACAACCATTGCGTAAATGGCTTGACGAACTAGAAGTTCAGAATCGTAAATTAGCTTACTTTCTTGCCAAACTGATTCCTGCTCAATGTCCCTTTGAGCGTGATTTGATGTTGTTTGGTCGCAAAATTGCTCATATTCCTCCCATGTGTAAGCTCAATCCACTTTACGATCAATTAGTGGGCTTGCGTTTTCGTGCATTGTGTTATTTGGTAGATCAATGCGGAGAAGATATTCAGTCTTACTGCTAAGCGCAAATAGAGAAAGCACAGCATGGAAATTAAAATTGAGCATAAAGCCAGTCAACAACGTCTCAACTAACTGGGTGTGTTCAAATGGGCAATTTGGCAAAAATAAGTCTCCAAATTTTCCTGAAATAATGTTACTCAAGAAATTAGTTACTTTTTGGCAGGTGATGTAATCGTTACGCCCAATAGCGGACAACCAGTGCAAATGGGTAAAGGAGATTTAGTAACTTTTCCTGCTGGCATGTCTTGTATATGGGAAATTACAAGTGACGTGAAAAAGTATTATCATTTTGATTAGTCAAGAGTTAAGAATCAAGAATTACTCTTCTTACAGCAGAATTCAGAGGAAGTAGTGCCGTGAGGCAGTAACGGGTACGCAGGGGTTTCCCCAAGTGGAGTAACTGCCGTTAGCGCAGCGTTAGCGACGCAGGAGCATAACCCGTTCGCTCTTGGCGTTCCCGCAGGGTAGGATTTTGGGGTTTCCCCAAGCGGAATAACTGCGGTTCAAAAGTCAGAAGTCAGAATTAAAACAGACTTTCTACCTGGCTAGCAGACCTAGTTTGTATACTTTACTAAATTGAAATCAGCTGTAAACCCTTATATTCTTGGTTCTCTAAAACATAAACTTATTAGACCTTAATTGGAATCTCGATTATAGGGGGGGTCGCAGCGAGCATCATAGGATAAAGTGGCAGAATCGGTAAATTGCTTATATCCATATCTGTCAAAACTTGTTGCGACACCATCTCCAAGACAATATTCATAAAAATAGACAGTCTCATTGCCTCCAAATTTGGCAGAAAGTTCTTGCCAGATTAGGGGCTGGTATCCAAAAATATAGTTATAGAATTTTGTAGCTTCAACTTGACCGTAATTTTGATCCCCAGAATATCGCTCGAAATCTGCGTTGAAATTTAGGCTAATGTGTTTGGCTTGATTGTTTACAAAGGTAATGGAAAAATTGCTTTTAGGAAACTGGGGAAATAGTCGCCGGAAGCTTTTGGGATTATACGTATAGATAAAGCGATCGCTCTTGGTTTTCGTAACATAACGACCAAAATAGCGTTCGATTGTTTGTGGGGTTTGATTCAAAACATAGCGTCCCGCCCAAGCAGCAGGAACGAAAATAGTACTAACGAGCAAAAATCCTATAGTTAACCCGCTAAAATTTTGGCAGAGATGACGGGATTTCATAGAGATTACCTCCTCTTGAAAGAAAGGCAGTTCATAATCGTGTTAGTGGGGATTAATTACAAAAGATGCTGCCCAGCAAAAAAAGTTGCTTCCCACCGCAATTATGTTGAGGAAATCGATCAAAAATGTTACTGCATTTGAGTACTTGGCAGGAAGTCGAAGCTTATCTACAGCAGTCTAGAGGTATTATTCTCCCGATTGGTTCCACAGAGCAACACGGGCCAACGGGATTAATTGGCACTGATGCTATTTGTGCAGAAGCGATCGCTCGTGGTGTAGGCGAAGCAACTGGGGCGATCGTCGGCCCTACAATCAATGTGGGCATGGCACTGCACCATACCGCCTTTCCTGGCACAATTAGTTTGCGTCCCAGCACTATGATTCAACTGGTGCGAGATTATGTAACTTGTTTAGCCAAAGCTGGTTTTAGCAAGTTCTACTTTATTAACGGACACGGCGGTAACATCGCCACCCTCAAAGCTGCTTTCTCTGAAACTTACGCCCATTTAGAAGATTTGCAGATTGCCAATGCCCAACGAGTGCAATGTCAAGTTGCTAACTGGTTTATGTGCAGTTCTGTATATCAGCTTGCTAAAGAATTATATGGGGATCGAGAAGGCTCTCACGCAACCCCAAGTGAAGTAGCTGTCACCCAGTACGTTTATCCCGAAGCAATTAAGCAAGCACCCCTCTCACCAGAAGTTGCATCTGGACACAAGATTTATAGTGCTGCTGACTTTCGAGTACGTTACCCAGATGGACGTATGGGATCGAATCCCGCTTTAGCAACTCCAGAACACGGTAAGCAGTTTTATGATTTGGCAGTGAAAGAACTCAGTAATGGCTATTTAGAATTTTTAAACGCAGAATAACGATCGCGCCAAGATGCAAAAGTATTTAGTGTCTTGGCGTGAGATATAAAAATATAAATCAAAGCGGTTATATATGGTTATCCACAACGAAGAATCAGTTAAATTACCACCTTTAGAAAATGGCGATCGCTTAACCCGCGATGAATTTGAGAAGCGTTATCATGCAATGTTAAATGTCAAAAAAGCTGAATTAATTGAGGGAGTCGTCTACGTGGCATCACCGTTACGCTTTGAAAGTCATGCTGAACCACATAGCTTTGTTATTACTTGGTTGGGTGTCTACTGTGCCGCAACATCAGGAGTTAGGTTAGGTGATAATGCCACTGTTCGCTTGGATTTGGATAACGAACCTCAGCCAGACGCTCTTTTGCGAATAGACTTCGGTCAATCAAGAATCAGCAATGATGATTATATAGAAGGTGCCCCAGAATTAGTCGTAGAAATAGCAGCTAGTAGCGCTGCATACGATTTGCACAACAAACTCAAAGTATATCGTCGCAATGGTGTGCAGGAATATCTTATTTGGACAACTTACGAAAACCAATTTACTTGGTTTCGATTGAGGGGACAAGAGTATCTCTGCTTAGAACCGGATGCAGATGGTGTAATTAAAAGCGAAGTTTTTCCCGGTTTATGGTTAGCAACAAACGCCTTATTAGAAGGAAATTTAGCAAAAGTTTTAGCTGTATTACAAGAAGGACTCAATACGTCAGAACATACTGATTTTATTCATCAACTATCACAGCCAAGATAATTAGGACGGGCAAGATGCCCATCCCACAAATTGATTAACTCTGAGCGATACCTTCCTCACGGGCTGCGCGTTGCACAGCAGCAGCAACGGCAGTCACAACCCGCTCATCAAAGACTGAAGGAATAATATGCTCGCGATCTAAATCTGAAGGCTTAACTAAAGATGCGATCGCACTAGCAGCTTCCAAATACATTGTGGTGGTAATCGTCTGTGCCCGACAATCTAAAGCACCACGGAATACCCCAGGAAAAGCTAAGACGTTATTAATTTGATTTGGGTAATCGCTGCGACCAGTAGCGATTACGGCTACATTTTTATCAACTAATTCTGGCTGAATTTCTGGAATGGGATTTGCCATGGCAAACACTATTGGGTCTTTGGCCATTGCTTGCACCATTTCTGGTGTTAAAACCCCAGGTGCGCTGACACCGATAAACACATCTGCTCCTTGCATCGCACCCGCCAGAGTACCTTGAGCTTTCACCGCAAACTCCCGCTTTTCTTCTGTCAGGTCGGTGCGACTGTTAGAGAGAATGCCTTTAGAGTCGCACATCCAAATTTTTTCTGCTCCAGCTTTGCGGAGTAAGCGCGCGATCGCCACCCCAGCCGCCCCAGCACCATTAATCACGATGTGGATTTCCGCGATTGGCTTATGCACCAGTTTCAGGGCATTAAATAACGCTGCTAAGGTGACAATGGCGGTACCATGCTGATCGTCGTGAAAAACGGGGATATCTAATTCCTGCCGTAATCTCCGTTCAATTTCAAAGCAGCGGGGAGCAGCAATATCTTCTAAATTTACACCTCCAAACACTGGAGCTAAATTCTTGACTGTGCGAACAATCTCGTCTGTATCTTGGGTGGCTAGACAAATGGGAAAAGCATCCAGCCCAGCAAATTCCTTGAATAGCATTGCTTTGCCTTCCATTACAGGTAAAGCAGCAGCCGGGCCGAGATTTCCCAACCCTAAAACAGCGCTGCCATCTGTAACAATCGCAACAGTATTTTGTTTAATGGTTAAATTGTAAACTTCGTCTGGGTCTTGAGCGATCGCCGTACAAATCCGTCCGACCCCTGGCGTGTAAGCCATTGCTAAATCGGCAACACTTCTTAAAGGAATTCTACTGGCAATACTGATTTTACCGCCGCGATGTAAATTAAAAGTGCGATCGTAGACACTCAGTAACTTAATGTGTGGTAATGCTTTGATGGCTTGCACAATGGTTTCAGCATGTTCAGTGCTAGCAGCATCAACAGTAATATCGCGGGTAGACTCTTTGCGGGTTTGCTCGATTAAATCAATTTGACCGAGATTACCACCAGTAGTTGCGATCGCCTGCGTAACTGAAGCCAACATACCTACACGATTGGGAATCTGCAAGCGTAGTGTCAAACTAAAACTAGAATTAGGAGTTAGGTCTGCCATGTTGATTGAGGATTTTAAGTTTTAGATTTTATATTGAATTGCTTGGTAAAAATCTAGACGAAAGCTAAAATCTACATTTTACTAATATAAAGAAGTAACAATTTAGTAACTGTACTGAGAAGCACAAGACAAGATATTTCTGATACCATTTTGGATTTTGGATTTTGGCTCTTTTCCATGTCCCCCCGTCTCCGTGTCCCCGTGTCCCCGCATCTCTACCTCCCCAAACTGCACCCCTAAAATGACTGAAGCTTCTGGTTTTAGTTTCTATGTTAAATTCTGTGAGAAAATCAGTATCAATCATGCAATGAGTGATACGCGATCAGAGCCTAGGTGAATTGAATGCTAGGAACAACGCTCCGAGGGCGCTACAAAATCGTCAGAAAATTGGGACAAGGAGGCTTTGGAGAGACTTATCTAGCTGAAGATATGGATCTACCTCGCAATCCTCATTGCGTTGTGAAGCGGTTCAAGCCACTATTGACCGAACCGCAAGCTTTGCAACAAGCAATGCGGTTATTCGACACAGAAGCGGATGTTCTTTACAGATTAGGTACCCACGAGCAAATACCGCGACTCTTAGCTCACTTTGAAGAAAATCAAGAATTTTATTTAGTTCAAGAATATGTACAGGGTGACGACCTAAGCACAGAACTCAAACTTAATCAACAATGGAGTCAAGAAAAAGTAATTGCTTTTTTGCAGGACGTATTAAAAATATTAGAGTTTGTCCATCAGCAAAATGTTATTCACCGCGATATCAAACCTGCCAATTTAATTAGACGTGCTGCTGATGGCAAACTTTTTTTAATTGACTTTGGGGCAGTAAAAGAAATCAGCACCTTAATGGCTAATAATCAGGGAATAACAGTGGCCGTTGGCACTCCTGGTTATATGCCTAGCGAACAATATAACGGACAGCCACAACTGTGCAGCGATATTTACGCTGTGGGAGTCATTGGAATTCAAGCATTGACTGGTATTTCCCCTCTCAAACTACCAAAAGATCCGAAAACATTAGAATTTATTTGGCGTAACCAAGTCCAAGTCAGTCCTCAACTGGCAGACATTTTAGATCGGATGGTAAGATACCATTTCGCTCAACGTTACCAGTCAGCACTTGCAGTTTTACAAACACTGACAAATTTAACTATAAATAATAGCCAGCGGTCAATAACTAAAAAAACCGCTTTAACTTTGACGGTGTTAGCTATCATCTTTTCTTTAACAATGCTGGTAATTCCAAAATTACAACAAATATTTAGTTTTACTTCACAAGAGCCATCAGGTGTCACAAATTTCTTGATTTACGAAAATCTTACTTATGGGATTAAAATCAAATATCCTCAAACTTGGTCAATCAAAGAAATAGGACAATATAACACAACTACAACAGATGTAGCTAAATTTTTGTCCCCTCAAAAAAATGCAGATAAGCCTTATCAAAGCGACCTGACTGTAGAAATTGAAGATTTGAAACAACCTATTTCATTGGATGAATATACTAGTTCAAGAGTTAATGAAATAACGCAATTTCTGGCGGACGCGAAAATTGATAGATCGCGTTTGACTCAACTAGCAAATCGCCCAGCACATGAAGTAGTTTATTCGGGAAAAGAAGACAAATATACTATAAAACGGAAAGCAGTTTGGACTTTAAGCAACAATAAAGCCTACATAATTACTTATACAGCGGAAGAAACTCAATTTAATGATTTATTAAAAACTGCTGAACAAATGATTGATTCATTAGAAATTCACTAATTTGCCCAAAGGGCACAGAAAGTAGGGGGAGAATTCCTAACTCTTGTAGAGACGCGATTAATCGCGTCTCTACTATTTAACGACGAGATGGTAAGGCTCGAATTTGGGGATTCTGTAGGAGCTTTTGCGCGTCTGCTATTATACGATCGCCCCAAAGATTTTTCTTGAGAAACTCTATATTCGCAAATCTGTTGTCCAAACGCAGAGCTGCTTGTGCCAATTCTAGAGCTTGTTTGCGATCGCCTTTAGCATATAATGCTGTTGCCAAAGCTAATTGAGGTTCTGCGGATTTGCTGTCAATTTCAATAGCAGCCTGAAACTGACGGATGGCTCCTTCAATATCTTGGAGTTCGTATTTAATTAACCCAAGGTTGTTAACAGCTGCTAATAATTTAGCATCCTGGACAGTTGCTTTTTCATAAGCAGCAAGTGCCCCCTGATAGTCTCCCTGGAGTTGGTAGCTCAAACCCCGTGCAAAATAAGCAACAGCATTATTCTGATCGATCCGTGCTGCTTGGTTGAAGTCCGAGAGCGCGGCCTTACTTTTTCCCTGACGCTGGTAGACTAGACCCCGTAAGGCATAGGCTACAGCACTTTTGGGATTCAGGCGCAGTACTCGATCGTAATCCGCGATCGCTCGCCGATAGTCTCCGCGATCGGAGTAAATATTTGCTCGGTTTAAATAGACATCAGCAACGCTGGCGCTACCCCATTCACTATTAGCTTCAATTGCTCGACTATAGGAAGTAATCGCCTCTTCATTCCGTCCTAACTCGCGTAAAACGTCACCTCGAAAAGCCAAAGCTAGGGAATGTTTGGAATTAAAGCGAGTGGCTTGGTTTAAATCGTCCAATGCTCTTTGTTTGTCTCCTTGCTGATAGCGCCCAGCCGCCCTCCTAGTGTAGGCACTAGCATCTTGAGGATTTCGTGCAATTGCCTCGTTGGCAGCAACGATAATTGTCTGAGGATCTGCTTGGTTTGATGTGGTAGCTGGTTGTGAAGTCGATGGAATATCTTGGAGTTGTCTGAGAGCTTTCAGGATAGTTTGGGACTCTGCTGTTTGTCCTTGCTTCTGGTACAAATCTGCGGCTTTTTGCAAATCTGCGATCGCTCCTTGCTTGTCTTCCAATCCAGCGCGGGCAATAGCACGGTTTTTATAGATTTCAGCAGCTTTGGGATCGCTAATCAATATCCGGTTTAGCTTCAGGTCAAAGTCACTTCTACCTTGGCGTTTAATTCGCAAGGTGATTGTAGTACCCTCCTCACCGCGAATCAGCTTAGAGGCATCTGCCACTTTCATCTTGAGAGTGGGTTTACCATCAATTGCTAAAAGGCGATCGCCAACTTTCACCCCGCCTTGCGAGGCCGGAGAGTTGTCGTTAACCTGTGTAATTGTTAGCCCTTGATTTTGTTCGTCATTGAGCCGAATTCCAATGCCGGAGAACTCTAAAAAACTCAGTGCCTGATTATAATCAGCGAACGCTTGTTTATAGTCTTTCAGTGCCCTATGGGCATCACCCCGTAAACCGTAGGGTTCATGTCGGTTGGGAAATCGCTGTATTAATTGGTCGAAGTCGGCGATCGCTTGTTTATAATCTTCTAAAGCAAAGTTGGCGCTACCCCGGACAGCGTAACCAAGGGCAGAGTTAGGAGAGTTGGTATCGTTAAGACTAATGGCTTTGTTGCCATCGGCAAGCGCACCTTGGTAGTCTTTGAGTTGAGCGCGGACAAAACCTCGGTAGGCATATGCAATTGCATTTTTCGGACTAAGGCGAATTACCTGTTCAAAATTTTTCAGAGCTGCTGGGTAATCTTTGAGTTCATTGTAGGCTGCACCCCGTCGGAAGTGAGCATCAGGATTGTTGGGACTAATTTGTAGGGCTTGGTTGTAATCTGCGATCGCTCCTTTATAATCTCCTTTATCAGCTTTAGCTCCTCCCAAGCTGATGAAGTCTTCAGCAGTTCGTTGTCGTGTAGCCGTTACTTTTTCTCTAGGATTGGATTGTCCGGCTGTAGCTATATTGGGTCTAACACCTGGTTGTAGTGGGGTAGTTGGGGAACTCGCGGTTACTGGTTGTAAATTATTTCTGGCTGCCAAAAAGGTGTTAATTGGAATTCCCAACCTTAAAACAGTTCCTGTTTTCTCTTCTGGTTGTGTAGCTCGTCCATTAATTCCTACCAAACGCCCATTCTCATCTAACACCGGGCCGCCACTCATCCCAGGAATTGCCTCGTTATTATAGACCAAGGCATAGCCTTCATCTGGATTTTTCAGCCGACTGCGAATGCTGCCATCAGTAAATTGATAGCTGCGTTCATCAATGCCTGGTAAACGGTCAGCCCAACCCACCACATAAACCGTCATACCTTCTCTAATTTGATCGGAGTTGCCTAAATTAGCGATCGGGTAACTTTTATTACTGTTGAATTGCAACACCGCCAAATCTAATCCCGGCAATTCTTTGCTGTAGTAAACCGGATACTTACCGCCATCTTGGGTGTGAATCTCATATCTTCCGTCTTTGGACACTACATGTCGATTGGTGAGGACGAAGTAAGTTTCACCTTTGCGTTCAAAAATTACTCCAGAACCAATACCGTCTCCATCAATACGAACGGTAACTGTTTGAGCAATGTTGTTGACCTCTACCGGAGTTAAGGATAAGGCAACTTGAGGTTTCAGCAACACTACAGCTGCACCAACAAGTATTACCGGAAGACTACGAGCAAAATTCATTGCCTCACCTCTGCCTGAATATTTGTATCAGAATAATTATTGGTAAATGATGGCGATGCCATCTGCATAAATTCTTCAATGGGAATACCCCAGCTATACTGGCTCATCTGTTTCCGCAAGCGTGGTTCGGGCTGTGTTCCATCTTGATATACATATGGTTCACCCCAAAGAGGTTCAGCGTGCCTGCCGTTGATAGCCACGACCTGACCAGCACGGTTCAGCAATGGCCCTCCACTCATGCCTTTGACAATATCATTGGTATAGCCAATCCGATAGCCCCCCTCTAAGGCTTTGTTTAGCACGAGAGAAACCTGACCTCTGCGGAAAACAAACCCCGTATCTTGGATGCCTTGGCTGTCAAAGGGAAACCCAGCAGCAAAAACTTCATTCCCCACACTCAAAGTTGATGCATGACCAACAGATGCGACTGTATAGTTAATCTTGGGACTGCGAAACTGTAATACAGCTAGATCGTTACCCTTGAAATAGGAAGAAATAGAGCGATCGCTCTTTTTGGACAAATTAGCTGCATAGATTAGGCCATCAGGAGTTTGAATCTGATAAGGTGGGTTACCCGACCTGAGTACGTGGGCATTGGTCAGCACCTGATAAACTGACCCTTTTCTGTGAATCAGAATCCCCGATCCCAAAAAGTCTTTTGATAGTACTTTGACTGCGATCGACTCAGCTAGCTGTTGCACTTGCTTGGCGGAGTGTTGGGTTAAACTTTGTGCATCTAAAACCCTAACATTTGGTTTTGAGCCTAGCGGTGAAATAGATAAACTGCCAATACAGGCAATCAGCATCATTAAACGCCAATCCATGTTCGTTCAGATTGCGATTTACTCAACATTCCCAAGCTGGTTTTCCTGCTGGACAGGATTCGCCTGTCCCTGAATTTTCTACCTGAGAGATGAACTTGGCTACATCCAGGTAAGCTGAGTCTTTGTAGTAGGAGAACAATTCTTTACTATCGCCACCGCTCAGGTTAATTGGTCTGCCGCCACCCGAACCTTGGCGATCTAGTAACCTTTGTAGTGTCAGTGGGGCATTAGTACCGACTTTCAAGGTGACTAGGACTCCGTTGGGCAGACAAGAACCACCCTTGTAACTGGCAACACACAATACAGGTTGATTGCTGAGTTTTCCTGCTCTGAGGAAATTTAGCGTCCCATTGTCGTAGAAACGTTGAAATCTGGCAGATATTTCTTCACAGCGCTGTTGGGGAGTCCAAGGTGGAGGAAAAGCATTATCAACCCAGCGAATTACTGGGATGTTTCCTCTAGAAGTCCGAACTAGTGTTGCTGGAACACCGCTACTCATCCCACAGTAAAACTTACTACTCTGCGTATAGCCAGGTTGAACTAGAGTGGCCGTCGAGCCAAGTGCGATCGCAATAGTACTCAGTATGCGAGTAAAGGAACCGAGTTTCATAGTAATCTTTACGCTTCCTGAAGTTTTTAAGATATATGGCGTAATTAAAAATATTCTTGAGTATAGAGGATATCTCATGCCAAAAGAGCATAAATTTAAGTAAATATAACATCAGTAATTCTTGAGTACCTGTTAACTAAAACCCTGCTCATCATGACAAACAAAGGCAATTTAGTATTTAGACATACTAAAAAACGCCCCCTGTTTCCAGAGAGCGGTTTTGATTTTGCTAATATTTCAGTATTAGCCATGAATTGCAGGTACGCTCATTGCTACAGGGATTGCCTTACCAGCAGCCAAATCTAGGGGGAAGTTGTGAGCATTGCGCTCGTGCATCACTTCTATACCCAAGTTGGCGCGGTTCAGTACATCTGCCCAGGTATTAATTACACGACCTTCAGAGTCAAGTATTGATTGGTTGAAGTTGAACCCGTTGAGGTTGAACGCCATTGTACTGATGCCCAATGCTGTCAACCAGATACCCACCACAGGCCAAGCTGCTAAGAAAAAGTGTAAAGAACGCGAGTTGTTAAAGCTAGCATATTGCCAGATTAACCGCCCAAAGTAACCGTGAGCCGCGACGATGCTATAGGTCTCTTGTTCTTGACCAAACTTGTATCCATAGTTTTGAGATTCGCTTTCAGTCGTCTCTCTTACTAGAGAAGAAGTCACCAAAGAACCATGCATAGCACAGAACAACGCACCACCGAACACCGCAGCCACACCGAATTGATGGAATGGGTGCATGAGGATATTATGCTCGGCTTGGAATACGAACATGAAGTTAAAAGTGCCACTAATGCCTAAAGGCATTCCGTCAGAAAAGCTACCTTGACCAATTGGGTAAATTAAGAAAACCGAGGTTGCTGCAGCTACAGGAGCAGAGTAAGCAACACAAATCCAGGGACGCATCCCCAGACGATAGCTTAACTCCCATTGCCGACCCAGCCAGCAGAAAATACCAATCAGAAAGTGCAAGATAATGAGCTGATAAGGACCGCCGTTGTAGAGCCATTCATCCATTGATGCAGCTTCCCAAAGCGGGTAGAAGTGCAAACCAATAGCGTTGGATGTCGGTACAACAGCACCAGTAATGATGTTGTTCCCATATAATAAAGAACCCGAAACTGGCTCCCGAATGCCGTCAATATCGACGGGAGGCGCAGCAATAAAGGCAATAATGAAACAGATGGTAGCGGTCAACAGGGTAGGAATCATGATTACACCGAACCAGCCGACATAAAGTCGATTTTCAGTGCTGGTAATCCATTGACAGAACCGATCCCACAGGTTGCCGCTTTCGCTTCTTCCTAAAGTTGTGGTCATGGCTTTGTTGGTTATAAAGTGTGGACAACAAAGTTTCTCAAATCTTAGGACTTGAGATTTTGCTACTTGCAAATAGTTTTGAAAAATACCTTCTCCCTAATTGCCGGAAATCTGCTGAATTACCTCACACCGAAAACGTTATTAACCAAATTCCCCAGAGAGAATGTGTGAAAAAAGGGGGAAACTTTTTCCGGCTCTTAATATCACGTTCTACATTAACTATTTGTATTTTTCAATATATTTATTTTAAGTTTTGCTAAGTTAAATGTTGAGTAAACTCAGCGCGTTATTTTGAATTCAACCTTTGTTGCAAGACTGCTAAAACTTTCGTCATCTCCCCTGTAATTAGTGAGATTATAGCTAACCATAAACCGGGATATAATTTACTCTTAATCACACCATTTGCATCTGCCATTAGTGGTAAATATTTCCTGTTTTGCCCATAAATCTAGTCGAGTTTGTTTTTCAAAACCTGCCAGACGATATACTCTTGTACCCTATTGCGACAGCGGGTGCGTTTCTTGCTCTGGGTAAATTGAAAACGTAGACAAATATCACATTAGTGTTTAGGAAAGCGGACAACACTCTCTTCGGTAAATGGTAAACTGACCCATACCGACACACTCAAAAGTCTAAAATTACTGAGTAGCTTACCATTTCTCTCAATAAAAGAAGCTATGTTTAAGAATAAAACTGTTAGCCTTAAGTCTATCATTAAGAAGTTTTGAAGATATTAATAAAATAAAACACCTCAAGTATTTTTAACTATTAATAAAAGTTAGTATTTGAGCTAGTAAATATTTAATACTTATATTTTTTGTAAAATCAACATAGAACTATAATGAAGTATTGATGTGATATGTTCAATGAAAAAATGCAAACTAACATAGAAGTTTGGTGGATATATGCATTACTGTCATCGATTTTTGCAGCTTTGACAACTATCTTTGCTAAAATTGGTGTTGAAAATGTTAACTCCAATTTAGCAACAGCTATACGGACTATTGTAATTTTAGTAATTGCTTGGGGAATTGTATTTTTTCAAGGTAATGCAGTCAATATTTTAACAATTCCTAGTAAAACTATGATTTTCCTATTATTGTCTGGTGTAGCTACTGGCTTATCGTGGATTTTTTATTTCAAAGCTTTGCAAGCAGGCAAAGCCTTACTTGTTGCACCTATTGATAAATCCAGTTTGGTATTAGTTCTATTATTTTCGGTCATTTTTCTCGGAGAATCCTTAAACTGGAAAATTATTTTAGGAACTTGCTTAGTAATTATCGGTACTTTAGTGTTAATAATTTGATAAATAATCAAGTCAACGTTGCTTACAAGCAAATAAGTAGATCGGCGCAAATAAATATAATATGTTCTGTCATTGCGAGGAACGAAGCAATCCCCAGTCTTTGCGATTGCTACTCTGCGAGAAGGCTCTGCCTACGTCGTTCCTCATCTCTACGAGACGCTACGCGAACGCAATCACATCTTACATTTAATTATGTCTACCTACTTACTTGCTGCTCTTCAAAGTCCCTCGCTTATCCATCTTTAATATAGGTACAGCCTTAATTGACCTAAATCAATAAATGATTCTCGTGTTTGAGAATTTGGAAAGGGTGTGACTTCAAACTGCACTACTCCGATTGCTTCAACGATTTGATGATTGTATTTTTCTACCTCATCTGGCGATCGCAACGATTGTTTGTTCCAAGATGGGAAAATGTTTACCTTGGTGTCATCCTCAAGCACAATTTGCGACCTTGTATAAAGTCCTTGAAAACCTGGAATTCCAGTAAGTTGTGGGTCGGGTTTCCAGGTTGTTGATGTGTAACGTCCAATGAGTTTGACCCGTTGATCGTTGAGGCGAATTAAATCAGCGCGTTTTTTGACTATTTCCAATTTGTTTGCGGGAGTTTCTGGATTACTGAATTAGGGTACTTTGCTTTGGGTAGGTTTAACTTCTGCAAATACACTAAACTTGAAGCAACAGCAATCCAGTGCAATGTCATTTTTTCCTCCATTTTTGACACAAGTATATTTGACAATCCTCATCAATTGGCATTTTACTGTTAGCCTCTTGTACTGAAAGCTACCATATTCAGGAGGATCGATAGTCTTGAGGGAATCGATTGTTGGAAGCCAAACTTCTTCAATTTGCAAACATGTGTTCTAAGAAACCTACTATTTCAACCCAGGCAGAGGTAGTGGCAGCAGAATCGTAGCGATAACCGTCATCGCGCATGAAGGTATGCTCTGCTTCATACAACAGAACTTTGTGAGGTACGCTAGCATCCTCCAGAGCTTGAATTATGGTTTGTCGGTCATACTCTGGAATGTGAGGGTCGAGTGTACCAAACACCATTAACATCTCGCCTTTGATTTCACTAACCCGATGGATTGTATTGGCTATCCCTTGCCCAAGTTTGCCACTGGGAATGCCTGTCGGATAGCAGCAAACGGAAGCCTTAATTTCGCTGTTGAATGCTGCACGAAAAGCTAGATGTCCACCAATACAAAAGCCCAGAGTGCCTATTTTACCCGGACAGACGCCACTTTCTGCTTTGAGAAATTCAATTACAGCACGGCAATCAGCATCATAATCTGCGATCGCTGTTCGACGAGCATCATCATTACCTCGCATCCGACCGAGATCGTCTGGTTCAATAGCTAGACCAATTGGCTCAAGGCGATGAAAAATTTCTGGCGCTGCTACTACATAGCCATGTCCTGCTAGGTAGTTAGCTAAACGAATTATGGGATCGCCTAACTGATAAATATCACTATAGAACACAATACCTGGGTAAAGTACTGCGGTTTTAGGAGATGCTACATAAACGCGCATCAAACTGTCATCTACTCTCAACTCGACATTGCGCTTGGTGACTTGCACTGTTTTATCTCCGTGTCATGCCTGCTATTATCAGCTTCTAAACAAGTGAGCTAGAGCCTTTGAACATTTGATAGCCCTGGCTAAAAGGACGTATCTTTTTATTATTTCCCTTTCTTACAGAACTCAAGAGTAACCTGAGAACAATTCAATGAGTTCATACAGCAAAAAAGTGAAATTTTTGAGGCTGCTAGATGTTAGGTTTTTCAAACCACCATTTCAAGGAATTAGCTGATGGTATACGCCTATCTCCTGTCAGGTGTGAGGATACAGTCTTAACTCCATTGACTGAGATAATGTTATTTGCTAACTCTTCTGCCATCATACCAGTAGTCAATATGTTCTTCTAATTCGTACTTGTAAAGAGTAAGTTCCATCTTGCCATCTTGTAACAATGCTTTACGTAGTAAATTTGCTATTTCTATTGCTTTAACAGTTTTTTCCTTGCTATTACTCACTTATTTGCCTCGCCTATCTTTATCGAATTGTAGAACGTATCAACGTCATGCGATACCTACAGCAACCCTAAGAAAGAACGCAGTGATGATTTTGCTACTTTTTAAGATTGTTACATCCCACTGGAGCAATATTGCGCTACAGTCCGTAAAAACGCATATTCAAGATGTATCTAGTAAAGTTACTAATTAAGAATTTCTATTTAATCGCCTCAAAACCCGAAATCTGCAAAGCTCATGTACAACTACAACCAGTCTTCTTTTTCTCCTCAGGCTTCTGGCTCTGGCTCGCTATCAATCCAGCGCGGACAGTACTTCAATTATGTAGTACCAAGTGGCTGGCGCGTGGTCGAAGATGGGCAATTTGCCGTTGTCCTTTTTTCCCCAGACAATGCTGCTCTTACTATCATGGTAGGAAATTCCGGACTGCCAGCAAACTACAATCCTTGGCAGTTTGTCTACGAGAAGCTCCTGGCAATGCAACCTTATGAACTTCGGATTAGTCAGCCCCGCCAAGCTCAACCGATTGCTGGATGCACAGTTGCTTATGAATTTGACTACACATACATGTTCAATGGTATCCCTTGCCGAGGGATGGCCAAGTGCAGTGTGGCATATAGCTACAACATATGTACGATGGTGATGACTTGTGCAGCATCGCATGAATCACAGTGGGTTAATTATGCTTCATGGTTACCGCAGGTAGCGGGTCAGGTTATGGCAACAAATGGAGCTGCATTCGGAATACAAGGGATTATGGCCCAGAACATAGAAATCTCGCTTGCCGAAGGGCAGCGGCTCAGAGAATATCGTGAATGGTCTGCGCGCACCTGGGAAGAGGTGAACCGCCAACGAGGTGAATCTGTAGATCGTCAAAACTTTCAATTCCGCGAGAACCTTGGCAATGTGACAACTTGGACGAATCCATATGGATATGCGAACGTCGAACTGCCGACAAGCTACAACTACTTTTGGATTAACCGTCAAGGACAAATCTATGGTACGAACGATCCAACTGAAAATCCGAACGTTGGCTCAACTCAAGATTGGGCAAGAATGAATCGATATCAGCCCTAAGTCTTAGCGTCCCTTGAAGAGTATCATCTGTAATTGCGATCGCATTCCTAACTATACTTGTCCCTGAATAATTTGAGCCAATTCACTGTGGCTGCGATTTGCTTCTGTCCAAAAAGCTATCCAGAAGACAATCAACATCACTATAGGCATCCCTAAAAATACCGCAGCCATATTACTAGGCATCGCATTTGCCAATGTTACAGGAACAACTGCACCATACCAGCATAAAAACCAGAATCCTAAAAATGCCATAACAAAAGGGTGTAGGCTCATTTGGATATGAACTGCTGTTTGATGAGGTTGTACTTCAAAGTCTCCCCGAATTACTGGTAAAAATGAGTTACGATAGTGAATTATGCGACTGATTTGAAAGCCTTGTTCAGAAATGGTTCCTTGATAGGGTGCATGTTTTGTTGAAAATCTGAATATTTTCGTAGGCTCAACTTTTGCACCCAGTCGTTGCAGAACTATAGGCAGTGGGTCAGTTGTCAAAATCGTAAAGGTATTATAGGGTAGTACTTTCATATTGATTGAAATTGCTAACAGAGAATCAAACCTCGATAATTTGTAATATGAATCATCTCAAGTTATTCAACATAGGGGCTTGTTTTAAGTTTTCCCGTAGCAGCAGCTTCTCTAACAGCTAGTTGGTAATGGGTTAGTGTAAAGTTCAGTATGCGGCTATATTACTCCAGTAGCCTAAAATATTGGATCGGGGCGTTTAGTGTTGTCTGAAGATTACTTTTGGACTTCACCTTTAGCATTTTGGGAAATACCCAACTCGCTCAAAAATGAGTTAGCTAATGCGAGTTTGATTGTAGTCAAAGGAGATGCGAATTATCGGCGATTATTAGACGATCGCCATTGGGATTTTACCACCAACATTGCAGATATAGTCTGCTACTTACCTGCACCAATGGTAGCCTTACGCACTCTCAAGTCAGAGGTAGTGGTCGGTTTAAAATCTCAAGTTATCGAGGAAGTAGCAAAATCTGACCCTGCTTGGTTGACAAATGGACAGTGGGGCGTAGTTCAGTTAGTGGTTTAGCAAGAAAGGCAGAAGGCAGAGAGCAGAAGGTGAAGCAGTCGCAGTCTTGGATGCCACTTCCTCTACTTGGGGAGCCACTCCGTTGTGGTGAATCAGCGCTGCAAAGAGAAGTTGCCATAGCGTAGCGTTAGCGAGTCCCCCATCAATGGGAACTGCCAAGACGGCCTCACCTTCTGCCTTCTTCAAAGTTGTCGCACCAATGGCTGACCGTCTTTAACCTCACCAATTAATACTAAATCTACACAATTGACGAAGATACCATTTTCTAGAACACCGGGAATATTATTCAGGGTTTTTTCTAGATTAACTGGGTCGTCAATAGAGTCAAATCTGACATCTAAGACGAAATTTCCTTGGTCGGTAATCACTGGGCCAGCTTTTTTTACACCCATACGGAGTTCGGGTTTACCGCCAAGTTTTTTTATGGTATTGGTGACAGGCGCGATCGCCATTGGTATGACTTCCACTGGTACGGCGAAACTAGAACCCAAACGGTCTACTAACTTACCACTATCTACCACAACGATGAATTGCTCTGCTAGGTAATCAACTACTTTTTCACGGGTATGGGCTGCACCGCCGCCTTTAATGAGATTTTTCTGGGGATCGACTTCATCTGCCCCATCAATGGCGATATCAATGCGGTCAGCAGCGTCTAAGGTGGTCAGAGGAACGCCGTATTGCTTGGCTAGCACTTCTGATTGAAATGAGGTAGGGATGCCAACAATATCTTTAATTTCGCCAGACTTGAGGCGATCGCCCAAAAACTGAATTGTATAGGCTGTGGTTGACCCCGTACCTAATCCAACAATCGAACCTGATTTTACCAGGGCAGCGGCAGCTTTACCAACTTCTTGCTTCATCAACGTCACGGGATCTGCTGTTGCGGTCATTCCCAAACTCCTGAAATAGATAGCACTATCACGGTCGAATATACTACATCCTCAGCATTTCAAAATTCACTCAAGCAAAATTCTCGATCGTTTCAGCCAATAGGTATGAATTTTTAAATACACAAAAACTTATTAATATTTTATTTATAATGTTGCTCGGCTGGTATTGTAAACTACGTAAGGTTATACATATAAAGTCAAAAATATTACTTTTTTATGCTTAACTTTTATCTGTTTCGCTATCTTGGTTGAGAATGCAATACCTCAAAGATATAACTTGGCATATCCAATTGCTAAAATATTTTACTAAATATTTAAGTAAAAGTAGTTAATATAGACTAGAAAGAGTAAATCTAAAATATTTTACCAAATTCAATCTGAATTTACTAAAAATGTTAACTAAAATATTATTTTAATATGCCTAAGTTATGTGTAATTTACTCGTTATAATTTGCCAATGTCTTTTTTTAAGAATGGCTGGCAACTTTACTAAGCGAAAAACGTCACTATAGTCAACAGTCAATATACTGGGCATTGCCAATTCAGGTTGTTAGCACAGTTGTTATAGATGCAGAATAGCAGATTGAAAATTGTGAGAAACATGCGAAAGTTGCTAGGTACTCTATCCTTAGTATTACTACTTCAGAACTTTCCAGCAATTGTTCAAGCTCAAGTGCCAGAACAAAATGCAGGAGTGTCATCAGAAGCAATTAAACAGGTAGTTGCAGCCAAGTTGATGACCAACTCACCTGATGGAAATTTTTACCCTCAAAGAGAGATCAGTCGTGCAGAATTAGCTGCTATTTTGGTGAAAGCATTTCGCCTAGATAAACGAGAAGCAGCTCAACAAGAAAAATCTATATCTGTGCCAGATGTACCACCCTCCTATTGGGCATTTAATGATATCCAGATAGTTTTAAAAACTGACATCATGAAAGGCTATCGGGGTAATTTATTTTTTCCCAATCAAAAGGTGACAAGGGCAGAAGGTTTGGCAATTTTTGCCCAAGCTTATGGTGTATTTCAGTTTTCTGATGATAGCGTCAATGAAACTCTTGCCTCATATCCAGATGCAGCTTCCATTCCCACTTGGGCCAGAAAAGCGATCGCCACAGTAGTTTCTGAAGGATTTATCAACACAGATGCCCAAAATAATATTTCCCCATTACGACCAATGACCCGGGGGGATATGGTATACCTGTTAAGTAAATATTTACAGAGACAGCAGCAACTACCGGAAACCCCGGAAGTTCCCCGTGTTCCCGATAGCCCAGAATCACCCTAGGTTTCCGTGTTGCTTTAATTAGACTGAATGTACTTAATTGCAGTCTCCAAGGTAATTATCATAACTGTTTAATAAGTAACAGTTCTGCCTCTGTGTGATAACTGTTACCCTAATTACGCTGCGGATTGCAACTTGGTTTTGGCATGATTCTGGGGATAACCCGACCGTGGGAGAATCAGAATACCAGAAGTAGAGATTAGAGAGGAACACCCTATAATATGCATCTGAGTGAAATCACCCATCCCAATCAGTTGCACGGTTTATCGATCCGGCAGCTACAACAGATTGCCCGTCAGATTCGAGATAAGCACTTACAAACGGTAGCCGCAAGTGGAGGGCATCTGGGGCCTGGTTTGGGTGTTGTAGAATTAACGCTAGGGCTTTACCAGACACTAGACTTAGATCGGGATAAAGTTATTTGGGATGTCGGACACCAAGCCTATCCCCATAAATTACTCACCGGACGCTACAGTAACTTCCACACCTTAAGGCAAAAAGACGGAGTTGCTGGTTATCTCAAGCGGTGTGAAAGCAAGTTCGATCACTTTGGCGCGGGACATGCGTCTACCAGTATCTCAGCAGCGCTGGGCATGGCTTTAGCAAGAGACATGAAAGGGGAAAAATTTAAAGCAGTCGCCGTCATTGGCGATGGTGCCCTGACTGGAGGTATGGCATTAGAAGCCATCAATCATGCTGGACACATGCCCAAAACTAACCTGCTGGTTGTTCTCAACGACAACGAGATGTCCATATCTCCAAATGTGGGTGCGATTCCTCGTTACCTCAACAAAATGCGCCTTAGTCCACCGGTGCAGTTCATCAAAGATAATTTTCAGGAACAATTCAAGCAAATTCCTTTCGTTGGCGAATCCCTGTCTCCCGAACTCGGACGCATCAAAGAAGGGATGAAGCGTCTAGCGGTTCCCAAGGTAGGTGCAGTTTTTGAAGAACTGGGCTTTACCTACATGGGGCCAGTAGATGGACATAATTTAGAAGAATTGATTGCGACCTTTCAGCAAGCGCATCAGATATCAGGGCCAGTTTTGGTACATGTGGCAACGGTGAAGGGCAAAGGTTATGAAATTGCCGAACAAGACCAAGTCGGCTACCACGCCCAAAGCCCATTTAACCTGACTACAGGTAAAGCTATTCCTTCCAGCAAGCCAAAACCACCCGCTTATGCTAAAGTCTTTTCCCATACCCTCGTAAAACTTGCCGAACAAAACCCGAAAATCATTGGAATCACTGCGGCAATGGCAACGGGAACAGGCTTAGACAAACTTCAGGCAAAACTGCCTAATCAATATATTGATGTAGGCATCGCCGAACAACATGCTGTCACCTTAGCTGCGGGATTGGCATCTGAAGGTATGCGCCCCGTTGCTGCTATTTACTCTACCTTCCTGCAACGAGCCTACGACCAAATAATTCACGATGTTTGTATCCAAAACCTGCCAGTGTTCTTCTGCTTAGACAGGGCGGGAATTGTCGGTGCTGATGGGCCTACTCACCAAGGTATGTATGACATCGCCTATCTGCGTTGCATCCCCAACATGGTAATGATGGCACCCAAAGACGAAGCAGAACTGCAACGGATGATAGTAACTGGGATTAACCATACTAGTGGCCCAATAGCTATGCGCTTCCCCCGTGGTAATGGTCATGGCGTTCCTCTGATGGAAGAAGGTTGGGAACCTTTGGAAATCGGCAAAGGAGAAATCCTGCGTACAGGCGATGATGTGTTGATCGTTGGCTATGGCACAATGGTCTATCCAAGTATGCAAGTCGCTGAAATTCTTAGCGAACACGGCATTGAAGCAACTGTAATTAATGCCCGTTTCGTCAAGCCTTTGGATACAGAATTGATTTTGCCTTTGGCTAACAAAATTGGGCGCGTCGTCACCTTGGAAGAAGGCTGTGTCATGGGTGGCTTTGGTTCTGCGGTGGCAGAAGCCCTCTTGGATGCCGATATTGTGGTTCCCGTCAAGCGCATTGGTGTGCCAGATGTGTTAGTAGATCATGCTGAACCGAATCAATCTAAGGCAGAGTTGGGTTTAAGTAGTCCGCAAATAGCAGAAAGAGTGATGCAAGCTTTCTTTGAGCAGCAAGTATCTGCTGTTGTTTAGTTAGTTGGGAGTGAATAGCTTACACTTATAGCAGTTTTCAGGTATTTAGACCGCAACTCAGAAGGGAGTTGGCAGTGGTATGGTTCAATGACTTGAAAAGTGCAGTAAGAAAAATAGTCTTATAAAAATAACCCCTGTTGTAGGGGTTATTTTTGTAAATATTAGCGATCGCCCCCACTAATACCGTTGTACTTTAAGGTTGATACATTTAGGCAAGCCGGGGGAGCGAACTTTATCAGAAATTTTGTGAAATGGTATAAGCACTACGCACAAAAAAAATCTTGAGTAGAATCCTCTCAATTGAAGCTTTCTGATGTTTGGAGTTCTGTTGCTGAGTTTGATTCTACAGCTGGCGGAGGTGTTTCCCGTTCGGGTGCAATAATAGAACCATCCCAGACAGCCCGCTGCCCATCCGCATTAATAATGGTGATTTTGACTTCTCTACTATCAAAATGAGCGGTAAATTTTGCTAACCAATCCTCTGTAGGAAGCCCTCTAAGATTTTTCAAAGGAATTTTTAACCTTCTACAAAATTCCATAGGAGCATCGGGATCGGTCTTCATGGTGATGATATCGTCTTTTTTGACTTCAACCAGCGTATTTGGAATTTCCTCCCGAGTTTTACTATCTAAGTAGACTAATTGAATGATTACCCCAGCATCCCTAATCTGCGTATTAATTACCTCTTGTCCCTCAGAATTTAATATCTTCCCTCCTAGGGAAAAATTAGCGCCAGCGATGCTGATGTAATCGGGAGAGTCGTTAGAAGGGGCATAAAGCACTACTTGATTGATATTCGCTCCCGCCTTACGGACAGCTTTGCCACCGATATAGCCACCGGCACTGATTCCCATTAGTGCCAAAAGTTCAGTGGGGATGGTTGGTAAAGAAGACGCAGTCGTATAAGTAACTAAGAGGATGACTATAAAAGCAATGCCAATAATTATATTCCAAACCACCTGCTGAACGCGCTCTAGGGCTAATACTCCACCATGTACCACTAGGTCTGACCATGCAGGATGAACTTCTCCAGCTCCCTTGCTGCCACGAATTTCAGAGGTTGCTTGCGCCGTCACCAGTGTTGCCAAACTAATGAGGAAGGTATAACCGAATCCTGATAGCGGAACGAATTCCCATACGCCTTGAATCGCCCCACGTCCTATGAAAAGAAACAAATAGCCAAAAACAATAATAGTGAGCCACCACACAAACTGAGCATGGGCTAGACTCAAGGTGTTTGTCTTGCGATCTAAGATTAGCCACTGAAACGTATTTAAGTTATTTCTATTTTTCTGTAAAAAAATGTTGGGCAAGTTTGCTTTTTTTGCCTGCATCGCTAGCAAATAGATGATTAGCACAAGTAGCACCACACAAATTGTTGCTAAACCCAACACAATTAAGGTTGTCAACCCGCTCACAGGACGTATTACCTTGACTTGAAGTTCGTCATCAATTACTTGACGGTCAATGTTAGTTGCCTTGCCTCCTACTTCAATATTTACGGGGTGCGTTCCTCTGCTCAATTGCTTTAACTGCTTATTACTAAAGCTTGCAAAAATCGCTTTTCCATCTTCTGTGACTTCTGTTGCAGTCGTAGTGACGATGTTAGGGGTCTTACCAATTTTTATATCGATTTTATTTGTTGGTGAATTGTCTTGCTGAGGAAAATTTTCTCCCACGACTATTACATCAACCTTTTCATCTTTGTAGCGACTGACATCTTCCTGAATAAGCCACGATTGAGGAATGCTGATGTAAAAATTCTTAGGATTGATGCTTTTGACAGAAGGAATCTTAGAGATAGTCGGGGCTTCACTGTCAGTTTGCTGACTAGATGGTGTAGTACTTGTCCGATCAAAGTTGGTGTTGCTTGGCTGGATAGGGCTAGGGCTAGCAGTTTCCTGTGCTTTACCCAACCCTGCTGAAGAAAACAGCAAAACACATGCCAGACTAAGGGATAGCAAAGGGTAATAATACCTCTTGCTCGTTCGTTTCCAGGATATTTTAAATAAGTGCATAAAAGGGATTTGGGATAATATGTTTGCAACTCATACTATCTATTCAGTATTTATATTAGAACTTATGCACTGTACAAACGTAGCGATCGCACCCATCAGCCACACTATTCATATTCACTTAACTCTATCTGGCTATGACTAATTTAGGTTGATGTGGGTAACCTGAATTACACAAGTCTAAGTTTGTGAATATATGATGCCAAAAATTGTTGTTTTTAGTGGAGCAGGACTTTCCGCAGAAAGTGGTATTCCCACTTTTAGAGGTTCGGGCGGCTTGTGGGAAGGACATCGTATAGAAGATGTTGCTACACCTGTGGGTTGGATGCAAAATCAACAGCTAGTGCTAGACTTTTATGCTCAAAGATTTGTCCAAATGCAACAATGCCAGCCTAATGCTGCTCACTTGGCGATCGCTCAACTTGCTGGTAAATTTGATGTTGTCTGCATTACCCAAAATATTGATACTCTATTGGAAAAAGCAGGCGTTAAAGATGTTTGGCATCTCCACGGTCGCATAGATTACCACAAATGTGAATGGCACTTTGGCATTCCGCCAATGGATGCTGAATGGCAATGTGATTATCGTGGTGCTATGGAGAAACCTGTTCAGTTCAGCGATTTATGTCCAAAGTGTGGTAAACAATTACGTCCTGATGTTGTCTGGTTTGGCGAAGCCGTGGATATGATAGTAGATGATTTATATCAAATGGTATCTTTGGTAGATGTATTTATTGTTATTGGCACATCTGCTACAGTATATCCTGCTGCTAATTTATTAAAATTTTTTCAAAACGTGCCTGAGAAATACTTTGTTGACCTAAATCTCAATTATCAGGCACTAAATGATTTTACTATCTTTCAAGGTTCAGCCACTGAACATCTGCCCAGCCTTGTTGATTCACTAAAGGCGAAATTTTATTAAAGAATACTCTGATGAAAATCAACTTTGAAATCAGGGTTACTTCCATCAGAATATTAGCGATCGCATCTTACCAAGTACAATGCAAAATCAAAGCTCTAATTGATGGTTACTGGTTTACCTTCGGGTACTTCATAACCATTTTTCTGTTGTTTGACTGTATCATGGATTTCTGACATCACAAAAGTACTATCAGATTGTTTACCAAATGTAGCTGAGCCAGCTGCACACAATCCTTTCAGTTCATCGGCAAGTGATTTTGCCTTTTTCACATCTTCTTTTGCTAGAGCTTCTATCAAGTGTCCTATCTTATCTGACTGTTGTTTCAGTTGGATTTGTATTTGCTCTTTCAGCCTATCTTCTCTTCTGACATATTCCAACATGCGCTCTTGTAGGGCGCGAAAAAAGGCAGAACCAATATAGCCTACAACCAATGACATTGTAATTAGTGTAAAAGCATTGTCTGGTTTGAGAAGCATTAATACAGGTGGTGATGCTGCTCCACCAATTATAGATTGCGATATGCAACTTCTAAAAATAGCAGAGCGCTTTTGCTTTTCTAATCTTGCTCTATCCTCTTTATTTAAATTCTTATTCTGTTTGGCTAGTTCTTGTTCTAGTCGAACTAATTTTTGCTCAATTGGTCTAGATATTTCTTCTTCTGTTACCTTGAAGTTCATTAAGAAGGAAATAAAGCCACCAAAAGCACCTGCTATAAAAATTAAAAGCAGAATTTGTCCAAGTTGCCAGCCAATGGGTAGCTGATTCATCTGGCTATACATATAACTCCCAGAGTTAGGCTGTGCTGCATACACTACTTTAGTTGTCAATAAAGTAGCGAGGGACAGCAATGACATTGTTACTATCCTGTGCTTCATAATTCTGCTGTTTATTTTTCTCATTGTCGTTCAGTCTACAATCCTTGTGATTTGACAGCAAAAATAGTTTTCACTAATTAACAAAAAAGTATTTTTTAAAATCAATATTACTTAATTAGTAATCCAAAATTGGCATAGGTGATATTATTGGCAATTTGGAAAACAGCCTTTTGTAAAGACTTGTTATCCAAAATCCAAAATCTGAAATCCAAAATTGATATGAGTAGTGTTGATTATGATAAGCATATATCTAAAGAAGTACATGTAAGCAACTTATTATCTCGATTCGTTGACAAGGGCGTTGCCCGTGTAACATAAGAGAAATAGTAAACTGTTAGTAAACAGCAATTATGTATTTAATATCAAACTACTAACTACCTCTTTCTATGACACCCGCTTACCAAACGAATATACTAATGCATTATAGTAACTGAGATTAACCATACCAGTGAACCGATCGCAATGCGCTATCCTCGTGGCAATGGCTACGACGTTCCCCTAATGGAAGAAGGTTGAGAACCTCTAGAAATCGGCAAAGGAAAAATTCTCCGCAACGGCGATGATATATTACTGGTAGGTTATAGCAAAATGGTTTATCCAATGATGCAAGTCACGGTAATTCTCAGCGAACACGGGGTTGAGGCGACTGTGATTAATGCCCGTTTTGTCAAGCCTTTGGATACAGAATTGATTTTGCCTTTAGCTAAGAAAATTGGGCGCGTTGTCACCTCAGAAGAAGGCTGTGTCATGGGTGGCTTTGGTAGTGCGATCGCCAAAGCATCATTAAATGCAGATATTCTCGTTTCTGTCAAGCGCTTTGGTGTGCCAGATGTATTAGTAGATCGTGCTGAACCGAATAAATCTTAAAACAGAACTAGGTTTAACTAGTCATCAAATAGCAGAGAGAGTGCTGCAAGCTTTCTTTGGGCAGCAAGTATCTGCTGTTGTTTAGTTAATTTTTTGGAGTAATAAATCGCTTCTGAAAACGGCAAGTTTAATATGCGTAATATGATGTTAGGTTAAACCTTAGTTAATTACCGAAAGCCATCAGGTATTAAATAATTACTTAAATTCACTTTGATAGCTGCATAATCTGTATGCTTAATCCAGTTAATTACTAGGATTCTTATACCATCAATTCAGTAGCAGCATCAATTTAGTAGCAAGCGATCGCTTTTTAGTTTTCATGGGTTCAACTTCACTCGTTGAACCCCGTATTTTGTCGTGGTCTTTTTCAAAAATCAAACCGAATTCCGATATTCCAAGGACAGTAAAACTATGGTTATTCAAGGAACAAACAAGAACGATAATTTAGTCGGCACTTCTGGAGATGATACTATTCAAGGCTTGAACGGTAATGATACCCTTTCTGGGTTAGGTGGAAATGACCGTTTAGAAGGTGGTGCAGGCAATGATACTTTGTATGGTGGTACTGGTAATGATGTATTCAACTTGGCATACTCTCAAAACAATGATGTAGTCATTGATTTTGTTCGAGGACAAGACAAAGTTGATGTTAGAAGCCTCAACATTGGTGATTGGAATACCCTGAAATTGCTCATCAGTAATGACGGTCAAGACAATGCTTTAATTACGACTTTTTTTGGTGGTGATTTATCTCAACTAAAACTCAATGGCATCAATCCTAGCCAACTACAAGCCACAGATTTCATTTTAAATACTGTTAATCAGTCTCAGACTATTGATGGTAATACCTCTTATGCTTACGCAGATCAGTTGTTCGGCGGTTTAGGTAATGATACCCTCAGAGGATTTAGAGGTAATGATGTCCTGTTTGGTGAACAGGGAGATGACCGTTTAGAAGGTGGTGCAGACAATGATACTTTGTATGGTGGTACTGGTAATGATACCTATTCTTTCCTAGCGAATACTGCCTTGGGAACCGACACAGTTATAGAAACCACAACAGGTGGTACTGATACTATTAACTTTAGCGGTACTACAGTTGCTGTAAACCTAAATCTAGGTACAACCACCTCACAAACGATTAATAGCAATCTCAAACTGATTCTCTCTGCCAACAACGTTATCGAAAATGCAACGGGTGGCACAGGTAATGACAGTCTCACTGGTAATACACTCAATAACACTCTGATTGGCGGTGCTGGAAATGATACCTTGTCTGGTGGTACGGGGAATGATACCTATTCTTTCCTAGCTAATACTGCCTTGGGAACCGACACAATTACAGAAACCACAACAGGTAGTACTGATACCATTAACTTTAGCGGTACTACAGTTGCCGTAAACGTAAATCTAGGTCTAACCACCTCACAAACGATTAATAGCAATCTCAAACTGATTCTCTCTGCCAACAACGTTATCGAAAATGCAACGGGTAGCACAGGTAATGACAGTCTCACTGGTAATACACTCAATAACACTCTAATTGGCGGTGACGGAAACGATCAACTCCAAGGGTTAGAGGGAAATGACAATCTTCAGGGAGGTAATGGCAATGATACTCTTACAGGTGGAACTGGTGACGATCTTCTCTGGGGAGGATTGGGCAATGATATTCTCACAGGGAACGCTGGGAAGGATAAATATCAGTTTCAAGGTAGTGGGGTTTTTAGCACAAGCTTAGGTGTTGATTTCATTACTCAGTTTGAAGTGGGACAAGACCAAATTGTGCTGAGTAAAACCACCTTTAATGCTGTTACTAATAATGTCGGGCAGGCTTTAACAGATTTTGCAGTTGTGAGTGAAGATCAATTTGTCAACGCTAGTAACGCACATATTGTCTTTAGCAGAAGCACTGGCAGTTTATTCTATAACCAAGATGGAAATCTTCTGGGTGCAGGAAAAGTGTTTCAGTTTGCCAGTCTAGGGAATCCTAATATTGCTTTGAGTAGTAGCGATTTCAGTCTGATTGCCTAGTACTATGTCGCTCTAATTCCAAGTCGCAAATGCTTATATTATAAGCATTTGCAATTTTGCAGCTTGATTAGAGGACGTTCATAAATTGAAATCAAGGTGTAGTTGTTCAACACAACAACCGCTTTGATTTCAATCTGTAAAAGTTTATTATTATCTCAATAAAGTTAAAAAAAGTTATTGCCTCTTTTTATGACAGATTATACAACCCAGGTATATCCGGTGATTTGGCACAACGACTCAGTGTCATTAATCGATCAAACTCGCTTACCAAACGAGTATGCAATTGTGGAAATTCACCGCAGTGAAGACATGGCGCAGGCGATTAAAACCATGATTGTGCGCGGTGCGCCAGCAATTGGTGTTGCGGCGGCATACGGGATGTATCTGGGGGCGAGGGAAATAGAGACAAGCGATCGCCACGAGTTTTTAGAAAGCTTAGAAAAAGTTGCTCAGTTGTTGCGTTCTACCCGTCCGACAGCGGTGAATTTATTTTGGGCAATAGGGCGGATGCTGAAAACTGCCTACGAAACCCTAGGAACAGTAGAAGAAATCAAACAAACCTTGTTTGAGACAGCGCAAACTATCAATCTTGAAGATTTGCAAACTTGTCAGGCGATCGGCGATCGCGGCTTGGCAGTATTGCCCAGAACTCCAGAAAAGCTGACGCTATTGACTCACTGCAACGCTGGGGCATTAGCTACTGCTGGTTACGGCACAGCCTTGGGTGTTGTGCGTTCCGCTTGGAGGGAAGGACGTTTAGCGCGTTTATTTGCTGATGAAACTCGTCCTCGCTTGCAAGGTGCTAAACTCACGGCTTGGGAATGCGTGCAAGAAGGTATTCCGGTGACATTGATTACTGATAACATGGCAGCCCATTGCATGAAGCAGGGTTTGATTCATGCTGTTGTTGTGGGTGCGGATCGAATAGCTGCCAATGGCGACACCGCTAATAAAATTGGTACATATAGTGTAGCGATCGCAGCTAAAGCCCATAATATTCCTTTCTTCGTGGCAGCGCCGCTTTCAACAGTTGATTTTGAATTATCCGATGGCAGTCAAATTCCCATTGAAGAACGCAACCCAGAGGAAATTTATCGAGTCGGCGATACTAACCTCACACCGTTGGGTGTTGATTTTTATAATCCAGCTTTTGATGTCACTCCAGCTGAATTAATTACAGCCATAATTACAGAAAATGGAGCATTTGCTCCTAGTGAATTAGCAAAATCTCAGTCACAGTTAGTAATGTGAGAATTCAGGGGTCAGTTGTCAGTGGTTAGGAATCAGTTGCTAACACTCTCCTCTGCCCCTTGCCTTCCCCTGTCAGGAGTCAGATTGATTGAGAAGAATTCATGAGTAAATTGCCACAAATTGACCGTCAAAGGGAGCATCAAGCGAACGAACGCACTTTTCTTGCTTGGCTACGCACTTCTGTTGCATTAATTAGCTTTGGTTTTGTGATTGCGCGATTTAGTATATTTTTGCGGCAACTTCATATCGCTATTACTCAAAAAGAATCTTTTGTACAATCATTCTTAAACTCGGAAAATTTGGGTGTGGCTTTAGTAGTTTTTGGAATTTTGACTATTGCTTTGGCTGGATGGCGATATAACCAAGTTTTTTGGCAAATTGAACGAGGTAATTACAAACCTAATCGGTTTCTTATTTGGCTGATGACTGGAGCAGTAATTATTTTAGGATTGTTCTGTATACCTTTACTGAGATGGCGTAATAAATTGCCTTCTCAGTTTCCTATTCCAAATCAACCGCAATCTCGAAATCTGTATTGACTATCGTTTTTATTCGCTGGAGATAAATCAAAGCTGTGATTTTTTACTTAAAGATAGCTGTCGCTAATTTCACTATTTTATGAGTTGGAATAACTAGTATTGATTTTGTAGCTGAAAGTTGTAGCGTAATGTACTAAAACTTTTATAAACAGTGCGTTAGGCTTGCCTTAATTAACTTCAACAAAACTGAAATTTAAACGGTAAGCTTGTGTCTGATATAGCGCTACATAAATATTTTCCTCGCCTTCCCGAAGCAGCACTGCAAGAGTTTACAGAATGGTGTGTTTTAGAGCAGGCCAAAGCAGCAGGATGTAACTTTACTCCAGATAGAAGTAAGTTAAATAACTTACCGCCAGGAGAATATATTCCGAAACTTGTCGATCAGTTTATGAAAGTTAAACCCGATCCCATTAAAGCAGGTTTAGTAGCAGCGATCGCGGGCAAAGAAGCTGACAAACATGCTTTATCAGGTTTAGCGATCGTCGCTGATTTTGTATCGCTTTATGTCAAGTATTTAATTCCTAAAGATGGTGATACTCCAGAAAAAGTAGAAGCAATTTTGACTAAAGCAGGACAACATCAGTGTGAAAAACTTGTTGAAATTGGTAGAAAACATGGTGTAGAGTTCTAGTTCTACACTGATAACCCATCCTTCAGAGGCTTTGTCTGTATCATCAGCCAAAGCCTTTGTTTTCGCAACTTCCTATTTGAGTAACGCCACTCGTTATCTTAGAATTGAAGATATTTATCAAGAAATTTTTTATATTAAGAATAGGCAATTTGAGACAAGAAAAATAAAGAGATATGAAAGACAATTTACTATAATACTTTAAAAAGGGATTTTATGAAAAAAAAAGCACTTATAAATGCCATTCAGGGAGATTTATTTTCTGGCTTCTCCTCTGTTAGAGATGAACCTACAGATATTACTGAGAAAGAAGTAATATCTATGCCAGAAGCAGACGTTATATTCTATCGACAATTTTTTAATTTACAAGAGAGCGATGAACTTTTTCAAACCTTATTTAACGAAATTCAATGGCGACAAGATAGTATGAAGATTTATGGTAAAGAAGTAAATTTACCTAGAAAAACAGCTTGGTATGGAGATAAAGGTAAGTCATATACATTTTCAGGTATTCATCTTGAACCAGAACCTTGGATATCTACACTGTTGCAAGTAAAAGAAAAAGTAGAGGAGATAGCAAAAGTTAGATTTAATAGCGTATTGCTAAATCTTTATCGAGATGGAAATGATGGAATTTCCTGGCACACCGATGCCGAGCCAGAACTAGGTAATAATCCAGTAATTGCTTCTGTTAGCTTTGGCGGAGCAAGAAGATTTATGTTTAGACATAAACATAACAAGGACTTGAAAGCAGAAATTGAGTTAACACATGGTAGTTTCCTTCTTATGGCAGGTTCAACACAGCATTTTTGGCAGCATCAGATACCAAAAACATCAAAAAAAGTTCAACCAAGAATTAATCTGACTTTTAGAGTAATTAATTATTCTTGTTAAGAGAATTTGGTAAATAAACAATTTTATTTATTGTACAGATATAAACAAGAACATAGTGTGTAATCAATAGCAGCAGCATTTTCGCTAATGTGCTTTAACTGAATTTACAGTTGCTTTAATAATTTAATATTTATCCATGCTAACTATTATCGGTTGCGGTAATCTTAATCGCAGTGATGACGCAGTAGGCGTAATTATTGCCCAACGCTTGCAACAATATCTAGCTGAAAACCCTCATACCAATGTGCAGGTATATGACTGTGGAACCGCAGGTATGGAAGTAATGTTTCAAGCTAGAGGTAGCAAACAATTAGTAATTATTGATGCCAGTTCAACTAATTCAGAACCGGGTGCTATATTTAAAGTTCCGAGCAAAGAATTAGAATCTTTACCGGAACCCAGTTATAATTTGCATAATTTTCGTTGGGATAATGCTTTAGCCGCCGGACGAAAAATATTTCATGATGACTTTCCCGAAGATGTGACAGTTTATTTAATTGAAGCGGCGAATCTTGATTTCGGACTAGAATTAAGTCCTGTTGTGAAACATTCTGCTGACCTGGTTTTTGAAGAGGTAGCTGCAATCATCAGACAGAATGTTAAAAAGTGATAATGTTTGGCTGGGTTTTTTACCCATCATATTTATGCCATATCGCGGTAAACAGCGAGTTCATCTACCCTCATTTCAAACGGTATACCTTGACTTTCTGGGGGACAAACGCGAATTTTTGCACTGGTGATAATTTTGTTAAGTAACGTCCCCATTGGCACCATTTGTTGTAATATCCGCCAGTTAGTAACTTGGTCGGGACATTCAATTACTAATGTCATTGCGCTAGCGTGAGTTGTGACATACCAGCGACAGTTAGATAGGAGATTTTGAATTGTGCGATCGCAAGCTTCGTAAAAATATCTGCTAATAGAATACTCTAGTTGCTGCCGCAAGATGATATCTGCCGATGTCGGCTGCATTGGATGAAATTCTTCGCTATTAAAGGAATACTGTCTTCTAGCCATTTTTCTAATTTCCTACTTAGTTTCCAATTGTCATTGCATAAAGAACATCTTTGGTTGTTTCTAAGAATCTTTGAGTTTCGTCGTCATAGTATGCACCAATTCCACTACATTGAATTGCCATATAGTTGCTACCCAGATAAACTCTTTGTCCGAGAAAATCGGCTATTTGCATAGCAGTCTGATAATTTGTGTAGTCAGAAACAAAAAATAAAGTTACAGCACAATCTCTCGCGATCGCCTGATTAATGCATAAGTAACCTGTCTGTTCGCTGAAATCACCAGCTTTCAGCAGATGCTTGCCTTTATATAACCCTGGTGACATCCCCTCTACTCGATGCACAACCGAGTAAATTTCTATTTCCTCATAGTTTTCAGTCGGTATTGGCTGCTGAAGTTGCTGCCATATATATAAATAATCTACTTGGGAAATAAATTGTTTCCGGAAACGTCGAGTCGAACGTCTGTTGTAAACAGTTTGATGAAATTTATCTTTATCAAACTTAAACTGAGGCTGTTCTAGTTTCTGTTGGCAACTTGGTTGTATAGCTGTTACTTGATAGTTAGCTTCAATAAATTGATTGGCTTCAAAATAATCAGTTCCACAAACAAAAGGAACTTTCAGCCTTAAGCGTCTGACTTTCTTCTCTTGCATTTCTCCTGAGATAACACAAGCTGTAATAAACTCTTTATTCTCAAAGCCTAAATCTGTATTGAGGGCGAGTTTATCAAAGTCAAAAATTAACTGGATATCTCTGTCATGAAGATATGCTGAAGCTGCGATGCTACCTAAATGGTGTCCGCTATCCAACAAGCAATATCTCATGCTTCTGTCTTGATATTTCCAACTAGACCTATAATAAACACTACTAATTAAAAAAATGAATCCGCTGATACTTTTGGTCGGTATAATGTAACTCTCTAAACCATCATCAATTAATTCATAGATTAGTGTTAGACAATTATTCTCAACTTCTAGATGATATACACCATCTATCATTCCTTGCATACCACGAATCTGTACATAGACTTCTGTGGGATATAGAGCGCCTGCTGAAGGATTTACCCGTAGTTTATAAGGCACATCCTTATATACCTTCTCTAAGGTGACAGTACTAGTTAACCAGATAAAAGAATGAATAGGATTATTGACATTTAATTGCACGCGTCTATAAAATTTTGGATAAATTTTAAATGTAGACGGTTGAGTTGGTGCATCTACATAGTTTGGATTCACCTGCACCGATAAGTAAGAATGCTTGGTTGCATCATGATAAGCTCTGCCTAGGTTATGATTTTGTGGCATTTTTGAGTATCCTTAAAACTTCTACATTGCTGGCAAAATCTATTGCTTTATAATCATCTAAGTTTTGTAAATATAGATTAGGTTGATGTTGCAAAAGTAACTTAACTACTTCCTTTTTTCCGGCCGAAGCTGCATACATTAAAACAGTTGCCCCATTATCATTTTGGTTATCGATATTAATTTTTGCCGCCAATAGCAAATTAATTAAATCGTAGTGGTTACCAAAACAAGCAAACCACAAAGCATTGTTACCATCATTGTTTCTAGCATTAATATTTACACCTAAATCAATCAGTTCTTTAACGACTGCGTAGACTCCTTCTCTTGTAGCTTTCATCAAAGCCGTGTCGCCATTTTCACCATGCTGATTTAAATCTTCACAAGTGTAACCTTTTGTAAGTAGCCATTGCTTTGTTGCTTCAGTCAAATTATTCATAACTAGTGCCTTATCTAAATTTGCTTGACAAAGTAAATGGTGGACGATGCCCACTATTCTTAAATAAAATAGTATGAAAATAATTTTTGTTTAAGCTGTACAAAACAAAGATGGAAAAGCTCATATTCCCAACTTATTCTAAGAAGTCGGGAATCTTTTAGCAGAAACTGAGCGAGCATTCGATATAGCCTTCAGTAGTTATTTTCGCAAAAATATCATTCAAATACTGCCAAGCAAAACCAAGTAGTATTCCTATATTAACTATCTAACAGAGGTATCGCTGTTAACTTACATGTTGTATAATACTTACTTTATTCAAATCATTAAGAAAACTTGAATAATTTTCTTTGTATTATAAAAACTTGCTAATTTGGCAAATATTAGTAACTAACAGGAAATGAAAACATGGAAATTAGCGCTCGTAATTCTCTCAAAACCACAGTTAAGAAAGTTGTAACTGGTTCAGTTAATACCGAGGTTACTTTAGAGCTAGCGCCTGGCATAGAACTAGTGTCAATTATCACCAAATCATCGGCAGAAAAGCTTGGACTTGTAGAGGGTAAGCAAGCTTACGCCGTAATTAAATCATCGGACGTGATAGTTGCTGTTGATTGAAAAATAGGCGACTTGCTTTTTCTTGCAAGTCGCCTGTAGAGCCTTTGAGTATTTTAGGGTGGGTAAATAGCCTGCCCTATTTTCATTTAAATACAAAGTGCCATAATACTAATTATCAATAATGCGAACATAAATAGTGCGGGCAACTTCTCGTTCTATATCAAAGGATAGATTTCCAATTCCGATCAGCAAAGTGGGAAACTGCTGTTCTAATGTGATAATAGTGCCTGTTTTCACACCGATTGATATTATTTTTTTGTATATTCTTTCATCGTGAACTTTGCAGAAAGTGACGATGCCTCTCTCTCCTATTCTCAGTAATTCTAATGAGCAGCCAATCACGTTAAAAGGGGTAAACATTTGAAGTGTGAAGTATGAAGTATGAAGTATATGTTTCTCCCTCATACTTCATCCTTCGTTTTTTATTTGGTTGCTAAAGATGGCAGCCAAAGCGATCGCTTACACAAGATATGCTTCTTGATGTGTCTTAATTGTGCAATTAGAACGGGGATAGCTAACACAAAGTAGAGCAAAGCCTTTCTCAATTTGCTCGTCATCTAAGAAGTTTTGATCTTCTTGATTAACTTCACCTTCAACTACTTTACCTACACAACTAGAGCAAGAACCTGCATGACAAGAGAAAGGTAAATCAATACCAGCTTCTTCTGCTGCATCCACAATGTTAGTATCTTCATCCACTTCAATTGTGGTATCGAGGTCTTCCTTTTTGTTGATTAATCTAACTTGGTAGGTAGCCATTTTCCGATTCTCCTCTAAAGTTATGATTCGGTTGGTTTCTCGAAGTTTTTTAGTCTTTCTTCCCCACGCTTCGAGAAAAGGTGCGGAGTGCCTAAAATAATTAGTAATTCGTAATTCGTAATTCGTAATTTTAATTGAGTAGGAATAATTACGAATTACGCATTATCAATTACGAATTATTTAGCTGCAAGGTACACCAGTAGGCGTGCAATCACCTGCTTTGAAAGACTTGCCGCAACCACAGGTATCACTTGCATTGGGGTTAGTAAACTTAAAACCGCTTTCTATCACCCCTTCGACAAAATCGATTACAATTCCTTCTAACAAAGGCGCACTTTTGGCATCCACATAAACCAGTACGTTGCCTTGCGGGATAACTAAATCATCTGGTTGTGGTTTGCTAGTGATGTCGATCGCGTATTCATAACCACTGCAACCACCATCTTTTACAGAGATGCGGACACCTTTAGTTGTGCTATTATCATCGGGAGCTGAACCTCGCAGGAATGCCCGCAGACGAAATTCTGCTTTTTCTGTCAAAGTAACGGTCATTAAGTCTCCTGGTTTGTAGCGATTAATTGTTCTGATTTCGAGTGTGAGTTGTGTTATTTGTAGAGACGCGACGCCAGTCGCCTCAACGGAGGGAACCTCCGCACAGCGCTGGCTCATTAATCGCGTCTCTACGACTAATGCGTGCAATTGCTGCTGGTGGGTTCCATGGAATTAGCTTGCGCGTATCTCCAAGGTGCGTTGTTACCGCATACTGGACAAGTGCGATCGCGTCCTGAACGGCGCTTGGCAAATTCCATCCGATTAAAATCAATTGTCAGCAATTGCGACAATAGAGGTTGGCTAAACCCAGTAATCAACTTCACCGCCTCCAGTGCTGTCAGACAAGCCAACGTTCCAGAAACAGCGCCCAGAACTGAAAAGCCGCGCCGATCCCAATCGGGTTTTTCTGGAAACAGACACGATAAACAAGGAGTCACACCAGGAATAATCGTCGTCAGATAAGCCTCCATTCCGTCCATTGCGGCTTCTACCATTGGTTTGCGCCAACGCACACAAGCTGCATTCAACAAATCGCGTTCCGTGAAATTGTGAGCGCAGTCCAACGCCATATCAGCGGATTGCACCAAAGAGTCTACGTTTTCCGGGGTAATGTAATCATGAACTGCTTCTATCTGGATGTCGGGATTAATAGCCTCCAGAGTTTCTTTAGCTTTGAATACCCTTGGTTTGCCTACCCAATCATCCGTCATCAGAATCTGACGATTCATATCATCCAGTCGCAAGTCACCACCCCGGACTAAGATTAGTCGCCCAACACCCGCTACTGCTAAGTAAAGCGCCGCCGTACCGCCTAATCCCCCCACACCCGTAACCAGAACCGTCGCTGACTTGAGGCGCTTCTGAGCTACTTCGCCAAAATTTGGGAGCATCATTTGGCGACTGTAGCGTTCTAACTCTGTAGGCGTTAGGTTTATCACTTTGTAACTCCTAATCAGAAGTGATTTCTGTCAGCGTGACTACATTCTTCGGCTTGTCGTTAAACACTTTGAACAGCTTTTGTTCGTGGGGTGTTGACTCCAGAAAAACCTCATAAGCTGTTTGCAAAGCTAAAGAATATTGTTTGAGCTTTTCTTCTGCACTCAAGTTAGGATAATTCTCATCAATTTCCCTCATGTATTGGGAAAACTTCTTCAAAATATGCAAACGATTTACATTCACAAATTTCTGGTCGTAGGGCAGATTAAAAAACTGCAAAAATTCTTCTGTATCTGTGAGTTGTTTGAATTCTTCAATAGTCCCAGTCATTTAGCATTCTCCAATTTTTTTAGCTGTTGCTTAAGTTCATCTAGCTCGCGATAGATTTCATAAGTTGCAGCCGCCACATCCATAAGTTGTTTGTAATCTGTTGGCAGACCTTCCGCTAAATCGTGCAGATCCATCTTCATTTGACCTGCTTTACTATTAAGCTTTCTAATCTGCCCTTTAAGTTCCTCAATACTTGTTTCTCCTACCTGCACCATCAACTTCTCCTTGTTAAAAGAGTGCTGAGTTATGAATGGCTTACCTTGATAAAGGGCAGTTTGCTGAAGTCGAGCCACTGCCTTGCGGGGGTTCCCACGGCAGTCCGCTCAAGTCGGGAAACCCGCCCACGCGGCTGCCTCCCCGTTGTAGCAAGTGGCATGGGATTCATAGGGTAAACCCCTATGAAGAACTGCCTCACCACGCAACTGCCCTCGTCTTTGTGCCTTTGTAGTAAAAAAATTTCTTCAACCACAAAGACACTAAGACCAAAAAATAAATTTTTCACAACTCAGGATTGTTACAGCTTGCCAACTTCGGGGAAGCGCTTCGCTAAATCAATCCCTTTTTGGACAAACTTTTCTCCCTCTTCAGCTAGTTTTTCTAGTGAATCAAAGCCGAAGCGATGAGCATCTCGCAAAGTTTTCATGGCTAGCAAAAGACGACCAGAAAAGACAAGCGCCCAGCCAAATCCTTCATGACTCAAGTCAACTACTACTTGAGAGATTAAACCTGTTTCCTGTTCAATACCTGCGGCGACAGCGCGAAAAAATGCCATAATCCGTGCTTGGGTAGCCGGATCGACTTCACCCTCAAGAGAAATTTCGCGTTTCTTTTGTTTGGTAACAACAAAGGGTTTAAGAATTAACTCATCTGACCAATTTCGATAAAATCCGTAAGTATCTTGACCCCGGATTTGTTGTACCAATGTCTTGAGAAAAGGAGAGTTAAAGACTTCAGTAGTAATTGTTCCGTTAACACTATTATTTTCGCTCATACGGTTGCTTCATTTTCAACGTCATCTGTAAAATTTGAAGTTTTCGGTTGTAAAGCTTTACGCAACCAAGGAGGAGGATTACCCTTGAGAGTTTGTACTAACTTAGTTAGTATTTCATTAATTTCTTCTTCTTCTGATTTCGCCTTAACCGGGGTCACACCTTTCTTGATTAAGCGAGCTGCGGCACTACCACCAATTGCTGTTACGTAAATAATTGTGCAATCATTTATCGCTTCAAGTTTTGGTGTGATTTTATCCTCATTGCCATCTTCTTTAAGGTCACCAGAAAATGTCAGAGTTTCCAGAAATTGATAGCCTTCATTTGAGACTTCATAAACATCAATTTCTCTTGCCCATCCGAAGTGAGCATTAATATGAATGTGGTCACTAGTCGTAAAGGCAATTTTCATTGTTAGTTGTTAGTTGTTAGTTGTCAGTGGTTAAGAGTCAATGGTCAATAGCTAAAAACTCTTAAACTATTAACTTTTGTACAGACGCGATTAATGACTTTTGTACAGACGCGATTAATCGCGTCTCTACTTTTGACTATTACAAAACACCGTGGAAATGTTTAGCTCTTTCTTCTTCTGCCTCTAAAAAGAGGTTGCCAATGCCGAACAAAAGCTCCATTGTGCCGCGATAGCCGACTTTGGTGAATTGCCCATTACCCAAACGGTCATAAATGGGAATGCCGAGACGGTATAAAGGCATTGAAAGACGTTTAGCGATCGCACCTACGTTAGAATTACCAATCAGTAGATCGGAGCCAACAGCTAGTTGCTCAAAGTCTTCCAAATCACCAATGGTCACACTTTTAATCGGTAATTGTTCTAACAGTGGCGATTTTGTCGTTGTCACCGCCGCATGAATTTGAGTACCCATTGATTGCAGGAAATTCACTGTTGACCACAACAAGTCTGGTTCCAACGCTAGGGAGACTCGCTTCGCACCGAAGTAAAAGTGAGTGTCCAACATCGCATCCTGCAACTGGCGGCGTTGGCGGCGGTATTTTTCTGGAACGCTGTTGCTGCTCAAAATCGCCAATGCTTGCAAGAATTCATCCACTGGTTCCAAGCCAGTCAGTTCGCCAAACACCTCGTAGGGGATGCCAAATCGTTCTTCCAGGATTTTGGCTGCACCCCGCATACTCTCGCCCAAAGCGATGGTGAAGGCAGAACTACCTACTTCTCGTAACTGTTTCACAGTAGCGCCACTGGCTGTGATAGCGCTGTAGCCATCTTCTAGATGTCCATCCAGTGAAGCGCCTAGGTTAGGTACAAAGATGGGCACTAATCCAAAAGCAGTCACCATCTCTTTAATTTCCTGCACATCCCCCGGTGTGAAAGCAGAACCCGCCAAAATCGTCACTTGCTCGGTTTTGATTCCACCCGCTTTCGGAATGTCCTTAACTATGCTCTCAACAGCAGCGGCAAACCCATCTTGCAGCGCGCCTTTAAAATCAGGTGTGGGAGCAAAGACAATCGGCAGATGATCTAGTTCGCGGTGGCGTTTGCGAATATCCTTCAGAAACCGCTCTATATCATCACCTCTAGTTTCTGTCAGCCCTGTGCTGCATATACCAATAATTTCGGGATTTACCTTTTCTACTAGGGTAAGAATTGCTTGCTCTAAATTCTCTTCCCCACCCAAAATAGTAGTGACTTCTGTCATGGCTGTAGTAGCAAGGGGAATTGCTTCCCGAAAATGCCGTACAAGCACAACTTTGGCGAAGGCAGTACAACCTTGGGAACCGTGGAATAAAGGTATCATCCCTTTCAATCCCAAGAAGGCTAAAGATGCACCCAAGGCTTGGCTTTGCTTGAGAGGATTAACAGCAACTGATTTATTGGGAACGGTAACGATCGCCATTAAATTATCTCCTCCATCGACGCAAACAGAGAACTATCAGTATCTCTCCCTGCTAATGTTCCTTTGTCTTCATCCCAAGGAGCAGGCTTACGTATTTGTTCCCAAATGGGGCTATAAAGAGCTTCGTACAGTTCTCTTGCCATCTCAATCATCCCTACGTAGCCTGCATAAGGATGGTGGCGTTCTTGGTTAATATCTAAGAAAGGAATCCGGGCTTTCAGAGCTGTGTATTGGTTACGACCACCAGCAATCAACATATCTGCTTTGGTGTCTTTAACCAGTTGTAGTAATTCTTTGGCGTTGCCTTTCTCCAGCATGATGCCATCGTTGCCGATTAATTTCTTAATCTTGGCTTTATCTTCTTCAGTACTTTTTCTGGTGCTGGTAGCAACAACTTCTATCCCCAAGTCCTTAGCTGCGGAGATAATCGACCAACTCTTGACACCGCCAGTATATAGAACAACCCGCTTACCTTTGAGTCGAGCGCGATAGGGAGCCAGTGCTAAATCTAGGGCAACAGTTTCTTGGGCAATCAGCTTTTCTGTACGCTCCTGCAAATCAGGATCGCCCAACTTAGCGGCAATGTTCCGCAAACAGCGGTTCATATCATCAATGCCGTAAAAAGACTCTTCAATGTAAGGAATACCGTAGCGTTCCTCCATCTTTCTCGCCATGTTGAGCAGCGCCCGCGAGCAGATCATCACATTGAGTTTGGCACGATGGGCGTAGCGGATTTCGTTGTAGCGAGCATCGCCGGTAATTTTGGATAATACCCGAATGCCTAATTTTTCTAACAGTGGTGTTACTCCCCACATCTCCCCGGCGATGTTGTACTCACCGATTAAGTTAATATCATAGGGTGTTGTATGTTCCGGTTCTGCTGTGCCGACAACATATTCTAACAAAGATTCACCACCGAAACGGTTGCCCAGATTTTTACTTCCAATGAATCCTGGAGCAATCACAGGAATAACAGGAGTGCCTGTTTTTTCAGCCGCAGCTTTGCAGACTGCATCAATATCATCGCCAATCAGAGCAGTCACACAGGTAGCGTAGACAAACACTGCTGCGGGTTTGTAGCGCTCTTGAACTTCTAGAATTGCCTTGTAGAGCTTTTTCTCACCACCGAAAATGACATCATTTTCCGTCATATCAGTGGTAAAACCCATCTTGTACAGCTGAGGTCCAGACGAGAGACTACCACGACTACCCCAAGAATTGCCAGCACAAGCGATCGGCCCGTGGACTAAATGCGCCGCATCGGTAATTGGTACTAGAGCAATCATCGCACCATCAAAAGCACAGCCTCCTTGAGCCGCTCCTGGTTGTGCCTGTTGCGTACAAGATTTGTTTTTCTTTTCTCCCTGTTTGTGCTGATTATGTTCGCATCCTGGCTCACTGAGCAACTCGTTGATTTTGCCTTGGGTGATTTTCATCTCTCTTCTCTTGCTGGATGGAAGTTGTAAATTGTCCTTTGTCAGTTGTGAGGCAGTTCGTTGGAGAGACACTGCGTTGCGTGGGTTTCCGCAGGGTAGCAACTGCCTAACCTGTAAGGGTTAGTTATCACTTTCTACTGACCAAATAACTAGTGCAGCTTGGCAGAAATAACTATCCAGTATAAAAAGGTGAAAAAGCTAATAGTAAAAGCTTACTTAGCTTCTGCCATCTGCCTCCTGCCTTCTGCCTTCATCTACTAACAAATATATTTCGTGACATCTTCTCCACACTCATCAGTAAGATAAGATAAGGCACGAAAACGCATTCCTACAAACTCGTCATATAAGGGATTAAGTTTGCATAAAGGTGGGATATCTACAGTCCGCCCAAATAAATTAATAGTTCGCTCAAAAGGACAGCAACAAGGAATTACTTGGCAAATGAGATGAGCGAGTCGATAATTTTTAACCTCAAATCCATCTACCACCTTACGCAATGGATTGAGGATATTGTTAAACCATCCCGATTTTTTATAATTAGGTGGATGGTAATTAACATGACTATGTGTATGGGTCTGAGCGTGAGTGTGATTGATAGTTTCCATAAATAGATACCTCTAGGTAAATGCAAGGAAGAAAAAGGTAAGGAGGGTATTGGGTATTGGGTACTGGGGATTGGGTATTGGAGATCGGGAAAACTCTTCCCTATCTCCTAGTCCCTAGTCCCCAGTCCCTAATTCCTTTCCTTACCCTTGATTAGCACGCTGCGGGTGAATGCAATTTCTAACGAATCAAGTCGTAGGAAATATCGGTCTTGGAAGGAATATTGGTGTTGCGATCGATTTCCTCGAAGATTGTATTGACAATCCAGTTGAGTAAGTTGATTACACCTTGGTAGCCGATTGTGCTGTAGCGGTGGTAGTGGTGACGATCCATGATAGGATAGCCGATTCTCACGAGGGGAATCTTGGTGTCGCGCCACAGGTACTTACCGTAAGAGTTACCGATGAGCAAGTCTACGGGTTCGGTGAACAGCAAAGAACGCATGTGCCACAGGTCTTTACCACCCCATATGGTTGCATTCTTGCCAAAAGGACTAGAATCTAGCAACTCTTGGAGTTCTTTCTCAAACACTTCGTTGGTGTTGTGAACCAAGATATGCACGGGTTCGGCACCCAATTCCAGCATGAAGCCGACTACGCTGTATACCAAATCTGGCTCACCGTAGATAGCAAAGCGCTTACCATGAACCCAAGCGTGGGAGTCAGTCATGGCATCAACCGCACGACCGCGTTCAATTTCCAACTCTTCAGGAATTGGCTTACCAGACAGTTCGCTGAGTTTCATCAAGAACTCATCAGTAGCCTTGATACCCCAAGGACGGGAAACTGCAACTTCTTGCTTCCATTCTTTGGCGATGTACTCGCGGGTCTTAACTGTGGAGTGTGATTGCAGAAAAACTGTAGCTTTGGCATTAATTGAATCTGCTGCATCTTCCAGCTTTGTACCGCCTGGATACATATCGAACTCACCTGTGTTGGGTGAATCCAGGTAGTCGCTGTTATCAGCCAGAATGGTGTAGTCAAAACCAAACAGGGAAGCAATCCGCTTGATTTCCCGGTTGTTGCCTACATAGGTATCAAAACCTGGGACGAAGTTGATTTTGCCGTTGCTGGTTTCTTTCTTATGACCCGCAGTCAGGTTAGAAAGAATTCCCTTCATCATGTTGTCGTAGCCAGTGATGTGGGAACCGACAAAGCTGGGGGTGTGAGCAAAGGGTACTGGGAAATCTTGGGGAACTGAACCTGCTGTCTTGGCATTACCTATAAAAGCCTGCAAGTCATCACCAATTACCTCTGCCATACAGGTGGTGCAGACGGCAATCATCTTGGGCTTGTAGAGTTTGTAGGAGTTCGCCAAGCCATCAATCATGTTTTGCAAACCACCGAACACCGCTGCATCTTCAGTCATTGAAGAAGACACACCAGAGAATGGTTCTTTGTAGTGACGGGTCAAGTGGGTGCGGAAGTAAGCAACGCAACCTTGAGAACCTTGTACGAAGGGAAGAGTGCCTTCAAAACCAACAGCAGCAAAGATTGCTCCTAAAGGTTGGCAGCCCTTTGCAGGGTTAACAGTCAATGCTTCACGGGCGAAGTTTTTTTCACGATAATCCCAACTCTTCGTCCATTCTGCAACCCGCTTTACTTCTTCAGGGTCGTGACCGTTTTCAAACTGCTTTTTGTTCTCGAATAATTGTTGGTACTCCGGTTGGTGGAATAGCTCTACGTGGTCTTGAATCTTGTCTGGATTCTGAGGCATTTCTGGATCTCCAAGCTTACTGAAGTCGTTACTAATCGAGGAATAAGGACTGCGGCGGGAGTGGAGAGTGGGAATATAATTCAAAATTCAAAATGTAAAATTAAAAATTACTAATTAATAATTCTTAATTTTGAATTTTGGATTCCCCTACTCCTTCCTGGGGTTTTAGCCCCAGGTTTTTGTCTCTTCCATTTCTCTATACGGCAGCTTTAGCTTTAGCTTCAGCTTTCTTGCTCCAAGGAGCGCCGATTAATCCCCAAGTTGGGCTGTTGAGTGCTAAATCCATGTCACGAGCGAAGATGGCGAATCCGTCGTAACCGTGATAAGGGCCGGAGTAATCCTTTTTGTGGTTTAATTGCTTTAAACAGCCTAATGTTTGCAGTAAGCAATGTCTGTAACGAACATTGTTCATTGATGACACATTTATTTTTAGGCTAAATCTAGGCTAAAAACACAGCGATGCACAACCAGGGTAAAGACAAGTATCAGCAAGCCTTTGCAGACTTGGAGCCAGTTTCATCTACCGATGGCAGTTTTCTTGGCTCAAGTCTGCAAGCACAGCAGCAAAGAGAACACATGAGAACTAAAGTACTACTGGAATTAGAGAAAGTAAATCTGCGTTTGAAGTCTGCAAAAGCAAAAGTGACCATTAGAGAATCGAATGGAAGTTTGCAGTTACGTGCGACGTTACCAATTAAACCGGGAGACCAGGACAAAAATGGAACTGGCAGAAAGCAATACAATCTCAGTTTGAATATTCCTGCAAACTTAGATGGATTAAAAACGGCGGAGGAAGAAGCTTATGAATTAGGCAAGTTAATCGCTCGTAAAACTTTTGAATGGAATGATAAATATTTAGGCAATGAAGCAATTAAAAAAGACTTTAAAGCTATAGGTGAATTACTGGAAAAATTTGAAGAAGAGTATTTTAAAACTCATAAACGCACGACAAAAAGCGAACATACTTTTTTTTATTACTTTTCTCGGACAAAGCGATTTACTAATCCTAAGGATTTAGCAATTTCTGAAAATCTGATAAATTCAATTGAAAAAATTGATAAAGAATGGGCTAGATATAATGCAGCTAGAGCTATAGCTGCATTTTGCCTAACATTCAAAATCGAAATTGATTTATCTAATTATTCCAAAATGCCTGAGAATAATTCCCGGAATATCCCGACTGATGGTGAAATATCTGAGGGAATTACCAAGTTTGAAGATTACCTGAATAATAGAGGTAATCAAGTTAATCAAAATGTTCAAGATAGCTGGCAGCTTTGGCGATGGGCTTATGGAATGTTAGCAGTTTTTGGTTTACGTCCGCGAGAACTGTTTATTAAACCTGATATTGATTGGTGGTTGAGTGAAGAAAATTTAGATTTGACCTGGAAAGTGCATAAAGATTGCAAGACTGGGGAAAGACAAGCATTACCGTTACATAAACAATGGATTGAAGATTTTGATTTAAGAAATCCGAAATATTTAGAGATGTTGGCAACGGCAATTAGTAAAAAAGATAATACTAATCATGCAGAAATAACAGCATTAACCCAGCGAGTTAGTTGGTGGTTCCGTAAAATTGGATTAGATTTTAAGCCGTATGATTTACGTCACGCTTGGGCAATTCGGGCGCATATTCTTGGGATTCCAATTAAAGCAGCGGCAGATAATTTAGGTCATAGCGTGCAAGTTCACACCCAGACTTATCAGCGTTGGTTTTCTCTAGATATGCGGAAGTTGGCAATTAATCAGGCTTTGACAAAAAAGAATGAGATTGAGTTGATGAAAGAGGAAAATGCCAAGTTGAGGATGGAGAATGAAAAGTTGAAGCTGGAGGTTGATAAATTGAAGATGGAGTTAGTTTATAAGCATAGTTAAATTATAATGTGGTGCGTTGCGCTGCGCGACAACACACCCTACGACTGCTTTTATTTACTATGGAAGAAAACATTCCAAAATATAGATTGTGTACCGTAAGCTCAGTTAATATGGCTGAAGCTTTAGACTATTTTGCAAATTTTATTAAAGAAAAAATCTTTTATAAAGATAAGGAAGCATATCTGTGTATTGAAGGCTCTTTGTTAATATTCCATTATTCTGGAATACAAAACTTAGTATTCGTTGAGATACATTGCTATGTGATTGCAAAACCAGGAGAAGGTACAATTCATTTTGTAGCGATCGCAAAATTTGTTAAGTTTTGCTATTTACAAAAAATAGATATAAAAATACTGAGAAACAGATCGGTTGTTCCTTCTTTCATGGGTGCGATAATGTCAGATTTTTATCACTCTTTGTCATACAAGAAAGCAGTTATCGATACCGCACAAGTAAGTTAAAGCCTAATTAGAACAATGAGTAATTCAAGATTTAAACTTTGGGAATGGAGATGCTTTATCACCACAATTAAATTTATTAAACAATTAGCTACAATATGATATTAGTTAAACTAAATTCATTCCTTGCCTATTCATTATTGGCGATATGCTGTTAAATGAACTGTTACAGACTGTTAGTAAACTATCCCATCAAGATAAATTGCGCCTTATCCATTTCCTCTTGCTGGAGGTAGCAAGGGAAGAAGGATGCAATTTAGAATCTACTGATAATCAAGAGCAGGAAAATGCACTGCTGAAGCAACTGGAATCCACTGAAGCAGTTGTATGGTCTCCTTATGAAGCGTATGAAGCAGCCCAGACATTATCTGAGCTTCTTAGAGCAGCAAAGCAGGAAGACCATGCTTGACGGTAAAAGATTTCCTTTTATTGAGCGTAGTAATGCTGTTGGTGTTTCCAGCGCCATGCCATATTTACCATTGACTTTGACTTATAAAAACCAATCCATTGAAGTTATTGCTTTGCTGGATACAGGTGCAAGTGTTAATGTATGACCTTACGAAATTGGTCTGCAACTGGGAGCAGTTTGGGAAGAACAAAAAGTCCCAATTCAATTAACCGGGAATCTAGCTCGTCTGGAAGCACGGGGATTCGTGCTATCAGCTACAGTTGCAGAATTTTCCCCTGTCTTGCTTGCATTTGCTTGGGCAAAATCTACAGAAACACCTCTGATACTCGGACACATGAATTTTTTTGCAGAGTTTGATGTGTGTTTTTACCGCACTGAGTTGGCTTTCGAGGTGAGTGCAAGAAGAAAATAGTAAAGGTAATCATACTTATCTCACTTTACTGGCTTGTGTTGAAGGAAGCGGCTCAGAGCCAAACTGAAGGTAGTACTTATGCCAATCTTTGAATAGTTCAATTCGCTCAATGCCTGTACTACTACTACGATCAAAATATCTATACTTATTTTGACCTACAGTAAGTTTAGGTTTATCTCTGAAGAATGACCAATCTGTTCTCCCTAAAAATAAATATTCATCATCAATTAAAAACCCATGCCAATGAGGTAAATTCTTGTAAACTCTAGCAACAATACAAAGTCTATCACTTAACTGTTCAGGTAGTCCATTAATGAAGTTATTAATATCCCTTATACGTTGCTTACTTTCCTCAGACCAGTTGATGTCGTAGTTTTCAAGATTCAGATCTTCCAAATACTGGTGATCGACAAATGTCAACTCAATGTTTGCATATGAATCAGGATAATCTCTCAAAATTTTAGGTACTTTATCACATATAAATCTCCATGAAAAAGTCATAGCAACTGCTATAACTTTAATCTCTATTTTATTTTTATCCGTAGTATTTTTTTGCCTTTTCATTCCATCATTCAGACAAGATATAATACATCTTTCTGCATCTCTAAGAGCATCACCATAATCAGCATATGGCTTTTCTTGTTGAGCAATTTTTTCTATCTGCTTACTGATATCTTTAAGTATCTGTGTAACTTCTTCACTTTGATCGGCGATTTTTCCTAGTTGTTTTTGAGCCTCTAATTCAACACCATCTTTTGACAGTTTAGCCCTAACTAGACGGTTTAGAATTCCCATCATTGGTTTGGCATAGACTAAGCCTAAAATCAACACTACTATCCAAGGTATTAAAGGGGCTATCTCCTTAAGATTCATGATTGTTTTAACCTCTGATGATTTTCCTAGATTATTGAAGAGCGATATAAGCTGTCACTAAAAGTTAAGGTGACGAAGCTATAAAAATTTATACCTTCTATTATAAATTACTTAGAGCCTGCTATGATTTATTGGCACATAATTAATAAAATAGTAGCAGTTTCAATTTATAATGTGAGTGTTATCAACTGTTTTTGTATAAGCTAGGACAAAACTTAAAGCCTAAGCCCAGGTTTTTACAGTAGAAGAATTAGTTTGCACTGCTCAAATGCAAGCCGCAGGTAGAGATACAAAAGTTATCTGTCTCTGCTTGCCAGTAGCGCTATTAAAGTATGATCGCATTCTTACCGTAGCGTCCATTATCACAAAGTGCGACGCGCTATTATCTTCAACATTCCAAACATCCGACAAAAGTACACTCGCCCACCCCTAATATAGAATGCGTTGCGCTTTGCGACAACGCACCAGGCACACTAATGTGTGGTGTGTCAGCTTGGGTATAGTATTTCATTATGAATATTAATTAATACTGACGCACTCTAAAGAAGAATTTTTTGGCAAGAGAGCGATCGCCTTTTCTCCAAGCTAGCTCATACTGCACAGTAGTATAGATTGGCAACTTGATATTATAAGACTATCGAGTTCTAATTAGCAGGTGAAGTTATGGAAAGCATTAAGATTAGAACATACATTGGTGACGATGGAATTCTGAAAATCCAGCTTCCGCCTGAAATTGCCAACCAAGAATTAGATGTAGTGATTGTTTTTCAACCTGTTATCAAAGAATCCTTACAGTCTTCAACCAAAACGCCTCAAGAACATTTACTCAAAAACAACGCCGCGATAAATTTCCGCAATTCGGTTGTGAGGCGATATCATGCAGGATTGATGTAGTGTCACCTTACCGTGAAGAGTTTGAGCGTAGGCGTAGCCCGTCGCAGACATCGCTTTCCCTTAATAGTCTGTGGTTGTAATCGATATTGTACAGCTATGAAACGCTCTTAATACCGTAATATTACGTATTTTATGTTGTTTTTAAGTTTATTGGTTACAATTGCAACGTTTGTAACTTGATGAATAAGGGAGAGAATGTTCAAATGAGTCTTTCTGAAAAGATTATTGAATTAGTTCTTGATAAAATTTTACTTGGTGGCATTGTTTTGGTAGCAGGCTACTGGCTGAATAAAAGATTTGAGATATTTAAAAATGAGACTAACGAGAAGTATCATCAGAGACAACTAATTGCTGAACTCGAAAACCAACAACAGCAACAAATATCTGAACTAGAAAATCAGATTGCTATAGCTAGGTATAATGCAGAGCTTGAGTTTATAGAAAGACAAATATCTGAATTCTATTGGCCTATCTACCTGAGGCTAGAAAAAGATAATGTCATGTGGAAACGAATCCAGTCTTTGAGTCCTGAAAAAAATATTTTGCCGGAAGCTGCAAGTAATGTTATCGAAAAAGAATTCATTCTGAGAAATCATCAGGAAATAGTTGAAATTATAGAATCCAAAATTCATTTAGCAGAAAATACAACTAATAGCAAATCCTTGATAAATGAGTTATTACAATATATCAAGCATGTTGCGGTTTATAAAACAATCCGCTCTGTTACAGAACTACAAAGATTTAATCCAGTTGATTTGAATGAACCATTTCCAGAAAAGCTGTTTCCATTAATTGAAAATAACTTTCGGGAGTTGCAGAATAGATATGAGTACCTTAAGAATATTAAATTTGGGGAACTCAAGAATTAAAATTAGCTGCTGCGATCGCATCCCCCCAGCAGGGTGTCATGCAATACACACTAGCAGTCGAGGATAAGCCGATGAAGAGTTTGGGCGCTTGTTACCTTCTAAATTAATAGTTGTGAATCAGCCAAATTATAATAAAAAGCCTGTTCGAGATTATCATCCGCAAACAGACTTGACTTTTTCAGGCTTCTAATTAAGCTTGTTCCCAAAGCTCACGCACATGGTCGGGCAACCAACTAGCAATTTCTTGAATCCGCTCTTCGGAAAGTTCGTCTTTGGTGGCAGAAAATACCGCTTTAACTGCCTGCTCTCGCTCGACAGAGCGTGGCATTCCGCTTTCATTTGCAACTCGGAACAGGAAGCGATCGGAATCAATCTTGAAGATGCCAGGGCCTTGCCAAGGTGGACGAACCCGGCTCAAAAATCCCACAATGGGATTGGTGTCTCTCCAGAGATCGGCTACTTCAAATTGAAGTGCTTTCTCGTCTGTAGGTACAGCCTCTTTATGCAGTTCTGACTCGACGCGATCGCTTGCTTCTGTTGTCATTAAGTCGCGGAGGACGCGAAACACAACTTCGGTAAAGTCCCTGGCATCATAAGGATCTGCAAATCCGGCTCCAACCTGGACTTTTTCTAGAAACGAGCGATGTTCGTCGGCGATCGCAGTTCGATTATCTTCAATCTCCGTTGGGTCAATCTCTGGAATATTATTTCTAAATGCTTGATCGGGCATTGTTTTTCCTTGTGCTTCTTGATATTGAGTCTTTATGCTTACCTATGTAAGGTCGCACAAATTAAAAACACTTGGACTCTTCCAGAAGTTCGAGATGCCATCTATTCAAAAGTTAGAAATGTAGCGAATCAACTCAGGTAACTTGCATCAATGCCTGCAAACTAGTAGCATAGCGATCGCGAAAATAATTTTGAGTAATAACCTATATCCTAGCTAACTGCTCTACGTAGACGTAAATTGGCTTATCGTAGGCATCACCCATCTGTGTCGAAAACAGTCAGAATAGAAGAATTGGTTTAAAGTCGGTCGAAACAAAGATGGGACAAATAGCAAATATCGAAATTAAGACTACAAAAGTCAAAATACCTAACAACGGCTTAGAAATTGATGCTTACTTAGCTCAACCAGTTACTACAGGAAAATTTGGCGCTGTTATAGTTTTTCAAGAAATTTTTGGAGTTAATAGTAACATTCGAGACATCACCGAATTAATAGCTAAACAAGGATATGTAGCAATAGCACCTGCGTTGTATCAACGTACTGCTCCTGGTTTTGCACCTGACTTTAGTCCAGAAGATGTGGGGTACAATCCAGAAGCATATCAGCTTGGTTTGCAATACTATCAACAAGTAAATTATCAAGAAATAATCAGCGATATTCAAGCTGCGATCGCCTACCTAAAAACTTTACCCAATGTCAAAGAGGATGCGATCGGCGCTATTGGTTTTTGTTTTGGCGGTCATGTTGCATATATAGCTGCAACCTTACCCGATATTAAAGCCATAGCTTCGTTTTACGGTGGCGGAATTACCACTTCTAGTTATGGCGAAGATATTCCCACAATTAATCGCACTTCTGAAATTAAAGGTACTATTTATACATTTTTTGGTACAAGAGATACATTAGTTTCTCAGGAGGAGACCGAGCAAATTGAAGCAGAATTAAAGAAACATCAAATAAATCATCGTGTATTTAGATACGATGCTGGACACGGATTCTTCGCAGGATTCTTTGTAGACAAGTACCCATTCCTAGCTCAGCACCCAAGTTACAACCCAGAAGCTGCTCCTGATGCTTGGCAACATGTTCTAGAACTATTTCAAAACCATTTGTGATGTTGATGTGGTGCGTTGCTAGGCGACAATATACCCTACATAGCAGACTCATCTAAGCTTGAGAAATTGATTGACTGCGTTTATATTGGTTTGGTACTGTAGGCGATCGCGGGATGCCAATTTACTCCGTATCTTACAGCAGTTTTCATTTATTTGAACCACAATCTCTTGTAAGGGCGAACGTAACAGCGCCCCTACAATGTGGTCTATTTACCTGAAAATAGCTGTAAGCTCAAATTACACACTCAGGTTGATGCCCGTCTGCTTAACTCGGCAAAAAACATAAGGACTTTATCAATCAGGATTGGATTGCCCTTGAGCATTCCTAATGGAGTCAAGTGACCAACAGAAAACTCCAGATCGGAAAACTCCTTAAAGAGTAAACCAAACTTTTTAGTAGATAGATATGGTTTCAGCCAATCAACTGTTGCTGCTGCGATCGGATCGTGACTAAATGCAATCAGCCCAGTCAGGTTGAATAGGCTACTACGTTCAATCAAACAGTGAGTTTGCTCAACGGTAGGTAGCACTTTTAAGCCCAACCTATTTTCTATAAATTTTGCCAATAGCAGAAACCGATTAGGAATAGCGCCACCAAAATCACTAATAGTCGGTGCTATTAATAAAGAAGGTTGGCCTTTAATCAAAAGCTTCTCTAGATTGCTCCAAGTAGCTTTGAAGTGGCTTTCAATTTGTTGATATTGCTTGTCTCCAACACATCTACCAAGAATATCCTGAATTTCCTTAACTTCCAAATCACTAAGTACTTCTAGAAGTGCTATATACTTGCATCCCAAACTATGTCCTAACCAGAAGTAGTTTCCTTCCTTAACTTTGGAATCTTCCTGATATAGTTTGTAATCATAACCTAGATATTTTGCTTCTTGAAGAAGAACTTGACGCAGTTCAACTTGGTCTTGAGCTAAATCAATGGCAACTGACCAATGGCGAAAACTAAATCTAAAAGGTAGCGCAACTACTGTATATCCTTGCTCAAACAATTTTTTGAACAGATATCGATAAAAAATTGTGGGAAAAGTACCAAAAAAAGCACCTCCAATAAATTGGATAACACCAATTGGCTTAGGATGTATAGCAACCCAGTTAAAGTACAAAGGTCTTAATTGAAACTTAGCATTCATTTGATTAGTAAATTATAAAGGAGTAAAAAATTATAGCTAAACAATAAAAAAACTTAATCAGGAAAAGGTGAGCTTTGCCTTGTGCAAAGCTCACTTCAGACTCTAGTTACTAATTAAACTCAATCAATGCGCCGCCAGTTGGTGTGGGCAAACAGTATGATTGTTGATCGAAATCAGGAGGTACACTATCAGATAAAAATGTTCCACGTATTTGCGGTGTAACCAAAAGATTTGCTTTAGAAGTAGACGAATTAGGTGAGATATCGATCTCCACATAACCACGAATTTCTAAATCAGGAACCGCAGGAGGAGGAGGCAAAACGTCTGGTTTTCTCAAATCTGGCTGTAAGATAAACAGCCCAGTAAAACCAGAAGGAAGTACGATATCATCATCTGCTTTACCATCTGTGCCTAATTTGCCAAAGTTGTTTCCTACACCTGTATCTAAAAGAGTAATCAGCTTATCACTTGATAATCCCGTTCCACCAGATACGAACTTCAAAGATAAAGCTACTTCTGGCCCTTGAGTATTTAAGTTTGAGATTAGCAGAAAGTAAGCTTGAACCACTGTTCTAGAAGGTGCCGCAGCAAAGGGTGGTGAAGGTGCGATCGGCTTAACTAAAATTTCAAATGACGATACTACTTGTGCAACCATTAATATATCTCCAATTAATGACCTTTTAGGAAGTAATTCCTGGTTCTAAATTAAACATTTTTACCGACTCAAAAATAGTACCCTTAAGGGTACTATTTCTGTTATTTCATATCGATTCAAAGATGTGTTTTTACTAAAAGATTACTATTGGATTTTTGAAAAATTCTCAAGCTATGAGCTTTGTATCGTTAGAGCTTGAGTTTCAGCATACTTACTAAAAATAAAATTGCATAATTGCGGGATGATTTTGTAACACTGTACTCGGCTTGTCGGTAAATGATTAAAGATCTATTTATCATTTTTTGATGCGATCGCATCACTGCGGTAACTTCCATTATCGCCTAGCCCAAGGCACCGCTATCTCTAGCAATTTGATAACATAAACAAAATAGGCGATCGCCTACGACCCAATATAAGCGATCGCCCTCTTCAGCAGATTTGCAAAAACACTATGGCAAAGCGTAAGAAAAGCAATCTCCAGTGGATTAAAGAAACGCTTGAACTCAAACCCGACCATCGCTGGGAATCTCCATCAGGCTACAAAATTTTTGTGGCTGACCGGGGGTCTGTTCGCTTCAATGTTCCCCAGGACTGGGTTTTTGAGCCACAAGAAAAATCGTTTAAGTTCATGGACAAAAAACCACCCAACGATGATTGCTGCTTGGAAGTATCTTTCAATCGCCTGCCACCCAATGACTGGAGTCTGTTTCCGCTAAAATCCACCTTGAGGAAAGTGGTAGAAGACGACAGTCGCAACGTCATAGAGAAGGGAGAAATCATTACCGTCAAACGCCAAACTGCTAGGATTGTGTGGACAGAACTGAAGTTCATTGATACCCAGGAAGAACCACGGGAAGCTTTTTCACGAATTTGCATTGGTTTGGGGTCAAATGTCCAGTGTTTGATTACATTCGAGTTTTGGGCAGATCAAGCAGAACAGCTAACATCCCATTGGGATGAAGCGATGCGTAGTCTTACACTAGGGTTTTATATCCGCGACCCGATGACTGGTTTGGCTTTCCCAGATTGAAGCACAATCATGGATATGAACATATAGCGGTTTAGGCTTGACATACCGCAGATAATTCATAGTATCGATGATATTTGCGACATAATAAATGCCTTGCATATCATTTTTTTTCGTAAAACGCAACACATTCAAAGCTCATTTACTCAAAAACAATGCCCCAACAAATTCACGCCATTGATACTGTAGGGACGCTCAATGGTACAAATTATAGGTTTTAGGCGATCGCCTGAGCTATAGGGCAACAAGAATATTTTGTTACAGATTTGGTTGTAAGGTTAGGATGCTTACATATCTATATATGTAGTGCGTTGCCCTAAGTAACAATGCACCCTATCTACTGGTTTTAAATTCGTAAATCAAGTTTTGAACTTCTAAATCAGGTTTTAAACTTCTAAATCAGGTTTTAAACTCCGTAAATCAAGTTTTGAACTTCTAAATCAGGTTTTGAACTTCTAAATCAGGTTTTGAACTTCTAAATCAGGTTTTGAACTTCTAAATCAGGTTTTAAACTTCTAAATCAAGTTTTAAACTCGTAAACCTCTTTTGATTAAGAAATTACAGTAAATCTACCTGCATTTATCCCATGTACCAATGCTTTAAAAGTTCTGTAGCTTCACTGTAGCTGATACATCCGTTAATTACGTATTTTTATAGTATCTAAAGAACTCAGTATCAAACATCATCAGGGTTCTCTATATTAGATTAATCCAAAAAGGAAAAGTTTATGACGCAACGCAGACGTAACTCGATTTCACTGACTAAAGCTGAACGGCGAATTGAAGGATTACAAACGATTAAACCCGATCTAGACTTTGGCAATGGGTTCTCAATTGCTAGTTACAACACGATGATTCAAGATTTACGAGAGAAACTAGCCGCCCATAATCAAGCACGAACGATGATGGATAAGACACAGAATGCATTAGTAGAGGCAGAACGTGCGTTGAATAATTATTCTGAGCATATGTTACTGAGTGTTGCGTCTCGCTATGGCAAAAACAGTGATGAATATGGGATGGCTGGTGGAACCCGTAAGTCAGACCGACGCAAACCACGTTTAGCAGTAAACCAAACACTGAAGTCTGCGGAGTGATTGTCTAAATAAATACTATACGCTTTATTCAAAGTGAGGAGAAGAGCGATCGCATGTCAAAAAATCCCTAAACATGCAGTGCTTTTTATGGAGTTGGGCGTTCGCAGTTAAACTTGTTGTACAAAACTAAAGACAACGCCCTTTTTCGCTATCCTAGAAAAGAAAATCATTGCCAGCTTAAACGATGGTTGCTGTACCCGATCGCATTTTGATGAGTGCAGAGGAATATCTAGTTTGGGAACTTACCCAAGAGCAACGCCACGAGTATTGGGACGGTGAAGTGGTAGCGATGACTGGTGGGACGCGCAACCACAATCGGGTTTCCTTCAATTTCTTTAAGCTCTTAGATGATGCTCTAGCCGATCGCTCCTGTGAAGTATACATTGTAGATGTGAAGGTGCAAGTAGAACCGGGGCAAAAGTATTTTTATCCAGATGTGGTGGTGACTTGCGATCCGCGCGATCGCGATCCACAATTAATACAATTTCCCTGCTTAATCATCGAAGTGCTATCACCTTCAACAGAAGCAGCCGATAGGGGAAAAAAGTTTGCCAAATATCGCCAATTACCAACTTTGCAAGAATATGTCTTAGTACAAGTAGCTCAACCGGGTGTAGAAGTCTTTCGGCGCAACGAACAGGGTAAATGGGTACTGTCAGAGTATAATTTGGATGAAATATTGCGGCTGGAATCGGTGGATGTAGAAATAGCGATGTCTACGACGGGCTACGCCTACGCAGATTTGTACCGCCAAGTGCAGTTTGAAACCGAAGCCATCGAAGAAAATTCAATAGATAACCATTGAGCGGGATGCAAACAAAAGACAAGCTCGAATGTCTGCTTCGACTAAACCTTCATATTCTCCCTTGAATTTCTGTTACTGTCGCGCCGTGTGCAAGCAAATTCAGAATATACTCAACTGTAAGGTGTGTACCCTTAATCACTGGCTTACCTACGATGACTTTCGGGTTAGCTGCGATCCGATTCAATAATTCTCGATCTGTCATAGTTGTATGATTATGCCGTCTAGTTACAACTATCATAGGCAATATTGTTAAATGAAAGCGATCGCTATAAAGGTCTACCTCTTGTGCATCTCACACACAATTTCTAATTAATAGTGCTAGAAGGGACGTTGTCTTAAATTTCTTTCTTTTTGCTTTTGGAGTAATTTTCAATGAGTATACTGTATGACAAGCTTGGTGGCGCAGCAGGTGTTGAACTAACTGTAGAAAAGTTTTATGAAAAGGTCTTGGCGGATGAGCGGGTTAAGCACTTTTTCGCTCATACAGATATGCAGCAACAGAAGCAGCATCAAAAAGACTTTATGACCTATGCTTTCGGTGGTGCCCAACACTGGAACGGTCGTACCATGAGAGAATCACATAAAGAACTAGTGGCCGAGATGGGCTTAACCGATAGCCATTTCGATGCGATCGCAGAGGATTTAGTGGCGACACTGGTTGAGATGGAAGTTCCCCAAACTTTAATAGATGAAGTAGTGCAAATTGTAGGTTCCGTCGCTCATCGGAATGATGTCTTAAATCGCTAAACCAAGGTGTCAGCATGAAGACTCCCAATGCTGACACAAACTCCATTTCAACCCGCTGTCAACGCAAATAACGATGTTTACTAAAAACTAAATCTATGTATGCATCAGTATAAATTTAAGCTAATAATTCTGCTAAAGCTCCTAAATTTAAGTTATTTAAGATACTAGATTTAATAGGGCGTTTTTCGTCCCAAAAAATTAGGGACGAATAGAAGTCTTTTGCTAGTGAAGAAGTCAGAAGTTTAAAAGTTTGAGATGCAGTGTTTTCATCATCATAGCTAAGAAAGTAAACAGTATCATCGAAAATTGTAGGTTTGTCGTTTATCTTACCTATCATTCTAAATTCTAATTTTTTGTAAAGTCCGCAAATTGCTATTTTCCAAGGTGCAAAAGTATATGAACCAACACCAAAAATAGAAAAACGAGGATTATCTTGATAAATTTTGCTTTTTCTTTTGTCTAGATATTTTGAATGTGTCTCCAAATAGTTCCATGTTTTCGGAGCAGAATCTTTTATATACTCAATAGCTTCTCCTACAAATCTCTGAGTTACTAAGACATATCTATTAGTATTATTTGTTTTATTCTGAGCAACATAGGAACCTTTAAGCAAAGGGAAAAGATATGTTTCTTCAATATCAACTGTTTCTCCTAGTCCATTGATGAGAGTATTATTAATTTTGCTAAACTCCATCACACTCGCGCAATCATGCTTAATCCCAGAACGCCACTTTATTTTTGATTGCTTATCATATAGCTTTTGTACTTTTTCAAATGTATTTATATCTCTAACAAGTACATTATTCCAATAACCTATCCGATAGTAATCAGAAGTTTCAAGATTGCTGAACACATCACAGAAATAGTTTTGTGAATTAGAGTCAAACTTACACAACAGTAAACAAGCTTCAACAGTAGCATCAAAATATTTTTTGGCATCTATTTTATAATTTGCACAGTAAGCAAGATTTAATTTTTGAGAACGGATATAACTTAATATTTTTCTGGCAACAGAACTCTTGCATAGAATTGCTAGATAACCTTCACGCCTCTGCAACCATTGCACAACCTGAATTAACATCCATTCTGATATATCAAAATTACTCTTACCTGTAATTGCATCTAAACCAGAATAGTTTTGAAAATTACTCTTTTTTGGTAAATTATCACCATTAATGCTACCCTGCTGTGAGTTTGTTACCCAAGGTAAATTACCAATTACTAATATTTTATCGTTTGATCTGCCTATGATTGATGACCAATTAAACTGAAAAAAATCTCCATATTTAATTTTAATCCTTTTATCATTTAACAACTTATTATTGGCTTTAATTTTTTCTACATATTTATAATTTACTTCAACTCCAAAAATCTTATTTGCTGATTTAAATGATTCTGAAGCAGCTTCAATAAAATTACCTATACCACAAGTTGGCTCAACTATAATATCTGGAATTACCTCAAGTTCAACAAGCTTTTGACATACTTTATTAGCTAATTCTAACGGTGTTTGGAAATCTCCATATTCTATCTTTACTTTCTGTGCAGTATGAGTCATGGGTTGATTTTATAAACAGGAATTATGCCATCTTCTTGACCAGCGCGTTCTATTACTCTTCCATACTGGAGCCGCCATTGCAAAGCATTGGAAATAGTCAGAAAACCTTGTACAGGTGTATTGAGCAGAATTTCATCCGCGATGTTGCTTGCCTCAATTTCATCAACTGGTAGATTACGCTCAAGCATGAAGGCAATTAAATCATCTTTATTACCTTCGTTTGCTATGATGTTGCGAATTCCACGAGTCATCTGGAAATCTGCGGTTCTTTCGGCAATTACATAAATAGTATGCAAAATATTCAGGGTTGCTGTGCGGTTAGTACTATTGTCTGTTTTATCGTAGACGAATATGAGCAGCGAATATCCAAGCCCAAATATTTTTTGTCGTGCAGATTTAAAAGGACATGATGATTGTGGTTGCCTAATGCTGGTTACTTTCACATCTACAAGTAACCCTGGAAAGTCAATACCGCTTGCAGAATTACCTTCTACAAACTCATATCGCTCTTTGAGATAAAGTCTAAACTTTTGTTCCAAGTACGTCCCGACAGCTTTACCATCAGTCACACCGTACAGTAAGGGTTCTGGGTGTAAAGACTCAGCATCTGAAAATATAGCAGCTTCTGAGCATAGAGTTTCTACGGTCAAAATTGTCATGGATAAAGTAAAATTATGTGTCAAATATCATACAGTAGTCCTATTTGATTTGTAAAAAACTAAGTATATTTGTAGGATAGCGATCGCCATTGATGTTTAAGATACAAGGGTGCGTTGTCGCAAAGCTCAATGCACCACATCTACTAAACTACGGTATAACACTGGATGAATGAAAGAAAATAGACACATTTGGCAGAAATTAAATCATTCAAAGTTTGCTCTGGCTTATGAAATTAGTGAGCGCATAGCTAGGCGACAGTGGATTGAACCTTCAACTTTTACTGATGTTCGGCATAGTAAAGAAGCTTTGGTAGCATGTGACTTTTCCGGATCTCATGCGGCTGCCAACTATGAAGCTTTTGCCTTCTTAATTGGAGCGATCAGTGGAAGTGCGAAATGGATGGAAACAAGAAGTACTATCAGAGATCGTTTTCTTCCTAATAATCGCCGCATGGCATATAAATCGCTTAATGATGCTATGCGCCTACGCGCACTCCCGTCCTTTCTTAATGCCGCAAACAACTTTCCCGCTAATTTGGTCGTATTCCTAATCAGCAAGCAAATCAACACCCTCTTTGCTGATCCTGGTACACCAGGTTTTTTCCCTGAATTAGTTGTTGCTGAACATGGATGGAAGAAAAAATCTTTTCAGCGATTACTGCTTGTAGCATCTCTTGGCTCATTACTTGTATCTTGTTTGTCTGCACCTTCACAAGACATTCTATGGGTTTCAGATCAAGATGAGATTGCTGCAAATGCCGAAAAGCACAATCATGCTGGTCACGTTATTCATCACTGCATTAGCAGGTATGCACCTGACCACCAGGGTTTATTAGTATTTTTGACTACTGAAGCAGACTTGAACACCCGTCAGCTTGAAGATATTGTGGCAGTGCCTGATCTTGCTGCTGGGGCACTTGTTGATGCACTTTCACATTGTGACAAGCTTAAACGTAGCTCAGATGAGCGTCTTTGGGTTCCGATCTCTAGTGAGTTACCATCAAAAGCACGTACAATTTTGCAGTGGTTTTCAGCCAGCTCGCTTCCCTTAAAACGTTTAGTAGTTGTCTTAGACTCTGTTGATGATGCTATTCAGGTTGATACATTTATTCCTGTCACGCAAGAGTCACTTTTATATCTACCCAGTGAAGTTACTTCCAATGAGGTTTTTCTTTTTCGTTAAAAATTGCCTGTCAAGGTAGATTAATAACCGTGTTGCAGCCGATTGTTGCTATGTGCTGGGTGGAGTTGCAAACCTCTTAGCGACCGTTGACCAGAAACGTTAAAGCAAATTTAGGTTTGACATACTCCAGATGAATTATTCTCGCTTTTGCTAATCACATTACCATTCCTCAATTATCATATTGTTGAGTGAGTGCGATCGCCCCATTTAATCTAAAAAATCGTCATTTTAAATAATCTTTTAATTTACAGTTTTTCCTTGAGCAAAATGCGTTTCAAATCTCAAAACCAGACTCAATAAGAGTTATATTATCTGAAGCATCAAAAAAGATTGTTACCGAATAGCCTTAAAACTTGCATTTAGGCTAAAAATTGACTATTTTTTCTACTGCTATAGGAAAAAACTTGCCTGACTTGACTTTTAAAAGCGCTCGCTACAACAGGCTACTTTTTGTACATATCTCAAAAGGAAAGCTTTAGTACAATATTTAAGTATATATTTCACCTCTGAAGGCAATCAGCTCATAGCTACCCCATGCAAACCACCATCAATATTGATGAAGCCCTTCTCAACGAAGCTTTGCAACTTACTAATCTCACCAATCAAGAAGAACTTATCAATCTAGCGTTGCAGGAATTTGTGCGATCGCGCCGCAAGAAAAACCTTCTCGACCTCGCTGGACAAATTCAGTTTGCCCAAGACTTCGACCACAAAGCCCTGCGCGAAACTCGTCATGCTGCTGATTGATACGTCTGTTTGGATCGTTGTTTTTCGCGATCGCAGCGGTCAAGTCCGTCAGCAGCTTGAAATCCTGACGGGCAATTAATCCTGCGTTCTTGCAAAGCGGATTTGTGTCTCAGTGACGACAATAAAGCTGTCAGATAGCTGCTCAGAATAATTTTCTAACAACCGCTGTAGAGTTTTGATCTTGTTATCAGATCGATCGTTTCCAAGACGAAGGAGAATGATACCTCTATGAGGTCGTTGCTCTCGGTAAACTTTCTCACCGAAGTCCTTATCACTAGTAATTAAAATCCAGTTCTCAGCAAAAGCCTTTTGAATGATCTCGTCATCATCAATTCCTCGTGCTTCCTCGTAAACTGAGAAAACTTCATACCCTCGATCGAGAAGCCAACGCGCCACAACCACACCAGTACACTCATCGACCAGTAAGCGCATCTATGTCATCTCCACAGGTAGTGGCATAAAACTGGTACTTTCTAATGACCGAGATGCAAACAAAAGACAAGCTCGAATGTCTGCTTCGACTAAACCTTCATATTCTTCGAGAATTTCTGTCACTGTCGCGCCGTGTGCAAGCAGATTCAGAATATACTCAACTGTAAGGCGTGTACCCTTAATCACTGGCTTACCTACCATAATTTTCGGGTTAGCTGCGATCCGATTTAATAATTCTTGATCTGTCATAGTTTCAAGATTGTGTCGTCTAGTTACAACTATCATAGGCAATCTTGTTAAGTGAGGGCGATCGCTATAATCCTCTACTTCTTGTGCATCTTACAGATAATTTCTGAATATTGTTGAATTGGGGCGATCGCACTATCCCATAAATTAATTTTATTAACACGCAATCATCGAGATTTTGGCAAAGTACCAGGATTATTAATTGAAGATTGGACGATTTAATGCGATCGCATCTTCTCATCACGCTTAATTCAGTAGGGTGCGTTGTGCTTTGCGACAACGCACCCTACTGGCATGGCAAGGCTAAAATGTTGCATTAAAAATCTCTGAAAAATTGAAGTTTAGACACATAATCGAATTTTTCTATTGCACTACTTTAGCCTTGACACGCCACTAC